>JAGZXE010000161.1:0-3637 GCA_018378615.1 Parahaemophilus parainfluenzae | reverse complement strand
ACTCAGAAGTGAAACGCCGATGCGCCGATGGTAGTGTGGGGCTTCCCCATGTGAGAGTAGGACACCGCCAGGTACTGAATGTGAACCCCGAGCTGAATGCTTGGGGTTTTTGTTTATGGATATTTTCAATATTTTAGCAAAGCGTTGATTCTATGATACAATCACCGCCGTAATTTTAATAAAACAAGAGAAAATATGACCGCACTTAATGTATTAATTTATCCAGATGATCACCTAAAGATTGTTTGTGAGCCAGTTGCAGAAGTCAATGATGACATTCGCAAAATTGTAGATGATATGTTTGATACGATGTATCAAGAAGAAGGTATTGGCCTTGCTGCACCACAGGTAGATATCTTGCAACGTATTATTACGATTGATATTGAAGGAGACAAACAAAATCAGCTAGTGTTGATCAATCCAGAAATTTTAGCGTCAGAAGGTGAAACAGGTATTGAAGAAGGTTGTTTATCTATTCCTGGATTCCGTGCCTTAGTGCCCCGTAAAGAAAAAGTCACGGTAAAAGCGTTAGATCGTCATGGAAAAGAATTTACGCTTGATGCAGATGGTTTATTAGCGATCTGTATTCAGCATGAAATCGATCATTTAAACGGTATTTTATTTGTTGATTATCTTTCACCGTTGAAACGTCAACGTATCAAAGAAAAATTAGTGAAATATAAAAAACAAATTGCAAAATAATAATCAAAAGTGCGGTATAAAATGACCGCACTTTTCCTATCAACGCCATAACGTAGAACATTATGAAATCATTGAATATCATCTTTGCCGGTACGCCGGACTTCGCAGCACAGCATCTTGCTGCACTCTTAAATTCACATCACAATATTATTGCTGTTTATACGCAGCCAGATAAACCGGCTGGTCGCGGTAAAAAATTACAGGCGAGTCCTGTAAAGCAATTAGCTGAACAGCATCAAATTCCTGTTTATCAACCAAAATCCTTACGTAAAGAAGAAGCACAAGCAGAGCTTAAAGCGTTAAATGCTGATGTAATGGTTGTGGTAGCTTATGGTTTGATTTTACCTCAAGCGGTGTTGGATATGCCTCGTTTAGGTTGTTTAAATGTGCATGGCTCTCTCTTACCTCGTTGGCGTGGCGCCGCACCTATTCAGCGCGCTATCTGGGCTGGTGATAAGCAAACCGGTGTGACGATTATGCAAATGGATGTGGGTTTAGATACTGGCGATATGTTACACAAAGTGTATTGCGATATTGATGCACAAGAAACTTCTGCTTCGCTTTACCATAAATTAGCTGAAATTGCGCCAGCTGCATTGATTGATGTTTTGGATCATTTGGAAGAAGGGAAATTCATTGCAGAAAAACAAGATGATAGCCAGAGTAACTATGCAGAAAAACTTTCCAAAGAAGAGGCTAAATTAGATTGGTCGCTATCGGCAGTCCAGCTTGAACGCAATATCCGCGCGTTTAATCCTTGGCCGATTAGTTTCCTACAATTAACCGATGAACAAGGTAATGAACAAACCTTAAAAGTTTATGCTGCTGCCGTGTTGCCACATGTAGATAAACCCGCTGGGACGATTTTAAGTGTCGATAAAAAAGGTATCCAAATTGCCACGAAAGAAGGCGTTTTAAATTTATTGCAACTATCGCAGGTAAAACCACAGGATTTGCCTTTATTACAGGAAATCACCTTTGGTATTTGTCGCGTATTGCCTCGTTTAGAAAATATTATAAAAAAACTATTAGATAAGCCATTGAAGGGTAAAACCCGCATTGTGCATTGCTTGTTATTAGTAGGGTTGTACCAATTACTTTATATGCGCATTCCGGCTCACGCTGCTGTGGATGAAGTGGTGAACGCCACAAAATCATTGAAATCGGATAGTTTTCGTGGTTTGGTTAACGGTGTATTGCGTCGCATCTTACGGGAACAAGAAGATATTCTTGCTGTAGTAGATAAAAATTGGCAGACGCTTCATCCTGAATGGTTTGTGAATAAACTCAAAAAAGCTTATCCGAATTGGCGTGAAATTATTGAGGCGAATAACCAAAAGCCACCAATGTGGTTACGGGTCAATCAACAGCAAAATAACACGAAAACTTACTGCACTTTATTGGAAGAGCAAGAGATAGCAGCGTTTGAATGTGATAATCCACATGCTTTGCGTTTAGCACAACCACTTTCTGTCTCGAAACTACCGAATTTTGAACAAGGTGCAGTGACAGTTCAGGATCTTAATGCGCAATGGTCGGCCTTATTGCTTGAGCCACAAAATGGTGAATTAATTTTAGATGCTTGTGCAGCGCCTGGTGGGAAAACTACGCATATTTTAGAAATGGCGCCACAATCAAAAGTGATTGCACTTGATGTCGAAGCGCATCGCTTAAAACGCGTCGAAGAAAACCTTGCTCGTTTGAATCAACAGGCGACAGTTGTTTGTGGCGATGCGACCGAGCCTGAAAAGTGGCTCTCAGAAATAGGTTTAAGTGGTGCATCCTTTGATCGTATTTTATTAGATGCACCTTGCTCAGCAACGGGCGTGATTCGTCGTCATCCAGATATTAAATGGTTACGTCAAGAAACGGATATTGCTCAATTGGTTGCCTTGCAAGGACAAATTCTAAAAGCACTTTGGGCAAAATTAAAACCTAATGGTATTTTGCTTTATGCGACTTGCTCGGTGCTTCCCGATGAGAACAGTCAGCAAATACAGCATTTTTTAGCTGAAACACCCGATGCAGAATTAATGACATTGCCGTTTGAACAAACGGAAAATACGATTGGAATCCAATTCCTGCCACAAGAGAATGGCGGTGATGGGTTCTATTATGCAAAATTGAGAAAATGGTCAGCTTAAATGAATTTGCCTTTAATTGATGTCGTCATTCCTTGCTATAACACTGAACAAACACTTGTTCGTGCAGTAGAGTCTGTGTTGCAGCAAAATAATCTTGGTCACCTTTGGCTGATTGATGATGCATCGACAGATAATACATTTGCATTAGCCTTACAGCTTGCAGAGCAATATCCAAACAGAATTTCTATCGAGCAATTGCCAAAAAATAGCGGTGTTGCAATGGCTCGAAATTGGGGCGCAATGCTCTCTGCTAAAAGTGCGGTCGATTTTGTCGCATTTTTAGATGCGGATGATGCATACGAACCTGGTGCATTGGAAGTGGCTGCGGCAACCTTTCATTTTCAGACAGATACTTCAGTCGTAAGATTAGCATTAAAGCCGATAAATTTAGCCCAACGTTATGCAGAACACCCTAATTTTGATCAGGCATGGCAATATATGCGCATGACTTGCGGGGGAAATATCGTTTTCAATAAAGCTTTTTTCTTAGCGTGTGGCGGATTTCCAACACATCAATTATTCCGAGAGCTCGGCGGTGAAGATGGAGCCTTGGGCATTGCAACCACTAAAACGGCAAAAGTGGCGACCTTATTTGAAGATGTGGGTGTGTTGCATTTTTGTCGTGAAGGCATGCATGCGGAGCGTTTACTCGATGGTCTGTTATTTGGTAAACAAGATCCAGCGATTACCGCAGAAAAAATGGCAGAAGCTGAACAAGTCACATCGACCATTTGTCGCCGTATTGAGGCATTAAAGTGCGGTCTAAATTCAGCTGAAATTGGCATCCGACC
>JAGZXE010000160.1:0-4287 GCA_018378615.1 Parahaemophilus parainfluenzae | reverse complement strand
TCACGCAAAATCAACCGCACTTTCGCATCGTATTCAAGGAGGCAAGGCAATGAAAGGCTCAATTCCACGCCAATTTATTGATGATCTGCTCACAAAATCAAATATTGTCGATGTGATTAATGCGCGCGTGAAACTTAAAAAAGCAGGACGAGATTATCAAGCTTGTTGTCCGTTTCATCATGAAAAAACACCATCCTTCACAGTAAGTGAAAAAAAACAATTCTATTATTGCTTCGGTTGTGGCGCGAAAGGCAATGCGATTTCATTTTTAATGGATTATGACAAATTAGAATTTGTTGAAGCCGTTGAAGAACTTGCCGCTTCGGCAGGCCTTGAAGTGCCGTATGAAAAACGCCCAAATCAATTCGGCAATAAACCGGATGTGAGCTATCAGACAAAACGTAATTTATACGATTTGATGCAAGAGATTGCGGTGTTTTATCAATCTCAACTCCCGCTAAATATTCCTGCTCAAAGCTATCTTCAGCAACGTGGTTTATCGCCCGAAATTATCGATCGTTTCCAAATCGGTTATGTGCCCAATGCGATGGATACGGTGTTGCGTCAATTCGGCAAAAATCGAGAAGAACAGAAAAAGCTGTTTGATTTAGGTATGCTTTCTCGCAATGATCGTGGCAATGTGTACGATAAATTCCGTAATCGTATTATGTTTCCGATTCGGGATAAACGAGGTCGTACGGTCGCTTTTGGTGGACGTGTTTTAACGGATGAAAAACCCAAATATCTAAACTCACCCGAAACCATTACATACCATAAAGGTAATGAACTTTATGGTTTGTATGAAGCCTTGCAAATCAATGATGAGCCAGAAAAACTATTAGTGGTTGAAGGCTACATGGATGTGGTGGCATTAGCGCAATTTGGTGTCAATTATGCGGTGGCTTCTCTTGGGACATCAACGACATCGGAGCAAATTCAATTATTGTTTCGTTCAACAGAACAAGTCATTTGTTGCTACGATGGTGATAGAGCAGGGCGTGATGCCGCTTGGCGAGCACTTGAAAACGCCTTACCTTATCTGGAAGACGGACGACAAATTAAGTTTATTTTCTTGCCAGATGGAGAAGATCCGGATACTTATATTCGTCAATATGGTAAAGAAAAGTTTGAAGAATATATTGATCAAGCTCAGTCTCTCACAGAATTCTTATTCGCGCATTTAAGTCCACAAGTAGATTTCTCGACGCAAGAAGGACGAGGCAAATTAGTGGCACTCGCGGTGCCTTTAATTCGTCAAATTCCTGGTGATATGCTTCGTCTTTCATTGCGGAATATGTTGGCGCAAAAGCTTGGTATCTTTGATCAATCACAGCTTGAAAGCTTAATACCAAATCAAATAGACAAGGCAGCCCCAAAACCTAAAACGCCACAAAAAACCATTAAGAAAACGCCAATGCGCGTGGTGATTTCGCTGTTATTACAGAATTCACAATTAGTAAATCGTATTTCGGATGTCGGTTTGCAAGCCTTAAAACATGAAGCGGGTTACGAATTACTTGAAAAATTGGCCGCACTTTGTCGTGAAAGAGAAGGCATTACAACGGGGCAAATCTTAGAATACGTCATAACAATGGTAAAATCTCCTGTTCAAAACAAGGGCTTTTATCTTCCAAAAATAACGCAAAACGGGAATAAAAATGGAACAAAATCAACAATCTAGCGCCGAGCAATATTCAGAACAAATTGAACAGCTAATGGAATTAGGTCGTACGCAAGGTTATTTAACCTATGCGGAAATTAATGACTTGCTTCCGGAAGATGTAATCGATCCGGAATATTACGACAAGTTGTTGCAAACTTTACAGCATGATGCTGGCATTCCGGTTCTTGATGAAGCGCCGGAAAGTGACGACATGATGCTGAATGACACGATTCCAGATGAAGATGCTGTGGAAGAAGCAACGCAGATTTTGTCAAATGTGGAGTCTGAAATCGGTCGAACAACCGATCCTGTGCGTATGTATATGCGTGAAATGGGGACCGTTGATCTTCTTACCCGTGAAGATGAAATCAGCATTGCAAAACGTATTGAAGAAGGGATTGATGAAGTTCAAACCGCGATTGCAGCATACCCAGAAGCGTTAACTGAATTATTAGATCATTATGACCAAGTTGAAGCGGGTAATTATCGCTTAGCTGATTTAATCACAGGCTTCGTCGATCCAAATGTTCCAGAAGAGGAAACGGCAAATATTGATGAGCATTTCGTTGATGAAGATGAAAGTGCTGAATCTGCTGTAGACGTTGATGATGAGGGCGATCTTGTTTTATCAATGAAGAATATGATGAAACGTGTACGTGCAGAAGAGCGTCAACTACAAAAAGTATTAGTTGATATTGCAGGTATGCCAAAAGATGAATTTGAGGCGCTTATTGTTGCAAATGGCAGCAGTGATGCATGGGTAGCAAAAGCATTAAAATCAACGAAAGCTTGGGCAAAACGTTTACCAAAATATGAAGAACGTATCCGTTTATCTTTAGATAACTTAGCGAATATTGAGCAAAATACCAATCTTACCATCCAACAAATGCGTGAGATTTGTGATGCGGTATCTCGTGGTGAACAAAAAGCTCGCCGTGCAAAAAAAGAAATGGTTGAAGCCAACTTACGTTTGGTGATTTCTATTGCGAAAAAATATACAAACCGAGGTTTACAATTCTTGGATTTAATTCAAGAAGGGAATATCGGTTTGATGAAAGCAGTAGATAAATTTGAATACCGTCGCGGTTATAAATTCTCAACCTATGCAACCTGGTGGATTCGTCAGGCCATTACTCGTTCCATTGCAGACCAAGCACGTACAATTCGTATTCCGGTTCATATGATTGAAACGATTAACAAATTAAATCGTATTTCTCGTCAAATGTTACAAGAAATGGGACGTGAAGCCACACCAGAAGAGCTTGCTGAACGCATGGGAATGCCAGAAGATAAAATTCGTAAAGTGCTTAAAATTGCGAAAGAGCCAATTTCAATGGAAACCCCAATCGGTGACGACGATGATTCACATTTAGGTGACTTCATTGAGGATTCAACGCTTGAATTGCCATTGGATTCAGCAACCGCACAAAGCTTAAAAGTGGCAACTCATGAAGTGTTAGAAGGCTTAACCCCTCGTGAAGCGAAAGTGTTACGTATGCGTTTTGGTATTGATATGAATACCGACCATACACTCGAAGAAGTGGGTAAACAGTTTGACGTAACCCGTGAGCGTATTCGTCAGATTGAAGCGAAAGCATTACGTAAACTACGTCATCCAAGTCGTTCTGAAACCTTAAGAAGTTTCTTAGATGAGTAATTATTCATTCGTATAAAAAAGAAAAGGCAGAAATATCTGCCTTTTTTATTTGATTAGATTTGGTTATTTACCACCAAATCACATTCCTTTAAAATACGCACTTTTCATCATTCAAAAAAAACAAAAAAGGAACTTTATGGAAGAATCTCAAGAACTTGAAAAACTGCCCCGCGTAGTGACTGGTGTATTAAAAGTGATATTAAGTTTTTCACTTATTGCTTTGGCTTTAGTGTTGATTATTGCTTTAGCTAAAATCACCTATACCTTAGCAATTATGGTGTTCAATACATCAAGCGTAGTGCCTTATGATGTTGCTGAACAAGCCGTGATGTTTTTCTTATATTTCGGTTTTATTGGCCTAATCGTGCAATATTTTAAAAGCGGTTATCACTTTCCTTTGCGTTATTTTATTTACGCGGGGATTACCGCTATGTTGCGCCTGATTATTGTGAATCATGAGAGCTCAGTTGATACTATCTTATTCGCAGGCGCGATTTTAATTATGGTTATTGCACTTTGTTTAGTGTTGTATTCCAATAAAATTAAAATTTAAAAGTGCGGTCATTTTGACCGAGGTTTTGGAATGGATTATTCCGGTACAATCCATTCCACTGTCCAACTCCCCGTACCTTCCGGGACGAGTGTTTGAGTCAAATAAGGCAAAATAGCTTTCATTTGCTGTTCTAATTGCCAAGGTGGATTAATCACCACCATTCCACTTGCGGTCATACCACGTTGCTCGCTATCAGGGCGAACTGCCAGTTCAATTTTCAATATTTTACGAATTCCCGTTGCTTCTAAT
Organism: Parahaemophilus parainfluenzae; assembly: GCA_018378615.1. Classification (GTDB taxonomy): domain Bacteria; phylum Pseudomonadota; class Gammaproteobacteria; order Enterobacterales; family Pasteurellaceae; genus Haemophilus_D; species Haemophilus_D parainfluenzae_X. The sequence continues at coordinate 165 of JAGZXE010000160.1, read as the reverse complement.
CCTTTAAAAATGCGTTTTGTTTGTTGGCGTAGAACCACTGGATACCAAATGGCATAAGTTCCTGTCGCAAAGCGTTTATAACCTTCTTCGATCGCTTTCACCACCAAATCATAATCCTCTTTTAATTCATAAGGCGGATCAATAAGCACTAAACCGCGGCGTTCT
>JAGZXE010000011.1:0-35759 GCA_018378615.1 Parahaemophilus parainfluenzae | reverse complement strand
TGCTAATGTTTCTGATGATAATCGTCAAGAAGAAAAAGCAGAAAAACCAGTAGCAGAGCGTCGTCAACGTCGTGATTTACGTAAACGTGTTCGTATTGAGGATAATACAAATAACATCAACGAGAATGTTATTGAGGCCGTTGAAGTTCCTGTGATTAAAAATGAAGTGGTTGAAAATAACACTGTTGATAATACAGAAGATAAACCACGTCAAGAACGTCAGCGCCGTACACCTCGTCATTTACGTGCATCAAATAATCAACGCCGTCGTCGTAATGAAGTGAAGTCACCAATGCCATTATTTGCGGCAGTTGCTTCACCAGAATTAGCGAGCGGTAAAGTATGTATTGATTATTCTGCAGTGAATGCACAGAAAGAAAATAATTTCTTATCAGTGGATGAGTTGCTTGAGCAAGAGAAAACGAAAAAAGGTGTGATCACCCCGGCAACTGGTATTGTCGTGGAAGAAAAATCAGTTGAAGCACAACCTGCGTTAGATTTCATTACTCAACCGGCAAATGAAGCGGTTCAACAGAAAGTGCAAGAGTCATTAGAACGCTTGCATCATAAATCAGAACCTGTTGCTCAAGTTGCAACGGCAGAAGTTGAACCACAAGAAAAAACAGAATTTGTTCGTTCTTATGTGTTCACTGGTCGTGCAGGTACTATTTCAGCCGTGCCGCATACAAAAGCAGCGATGACATTAGCGAAAGCACCAGATGAAGAGTCTAAACCATTCCCAATTGTGGAATGGAAGGAGTCTCGTTATTACTTTAACGGTAAAGGCGCCGCAGGCCATCATAGTGCAATTAGCCACATTTACTCTGAACCTACACAAGCGAAATCAGAGTAATATCTTAATCATAAAGACGGAGCCAGTAGGTTCCGTTTTTTATTTTGTGTATTTTTAAAACATAGTGATTTAAAAGTAGTCAGTCAGATAATTTTTTTATTTTCTTGCTTGACGGGGTGGGGGAAAAAACGTATTATTCACCTCGCTTAAATCACGGAGGAATGGTCGAGTGGTTGAAGGCACCGGTCTTGAAAACCGGCGAGGGTTTACGCCCTCCGTGAGTTCGAATCTCACTTCCTCCGCCATCAAATTCAAAAAATCCCTAAATCGAAAGGTTTAGGGATTTTTACTTTTCAGCCTATTAAAAAATATCTTATTTTTTGGCCGCACTTTCTTGGACCTCTTTAAAGGCAATGTATTCTTCTAAGGTCTCAATCGCTTCTAAACATTTTTGACGACGCGTTAAATAAATTGCGGCTGTTTGCTTATGCATATCTCTGAATGGGCTTTTTATGCTTGCGATTCATGGCTTCAGTCAAGGCGGTACATTGCCCTAAAAGATGTTCTGCCATAAATACAATTTGTTCTTCATTTTGATGAGAAATTTTACATAGCTTAGTTAAGCTTTGTTGGATTTCTTTGAGATAAAAACCGACGGTTTCAAAATCTTCGGTAAATAAAGTGCGGTTAAATTTAGCATTGATTTTTTTATCTGAGTCAGCTTGATAGGCTTGAGTCAGTTGCTGTACTTTTTGCTCGAGCGTATTGAGTAATGATTGAATAGACATAAAAAAATCCCCGCATAATGTATGCAGGGATTATAACGATTAAAGGGTCATGGCTGCAATCCAACCGAACGCTAATAGTGGGATATTGTAGTGAATAAAGGTTGGCACAACAGAATCCCAAATGTGGTCGTGTTTACCATCTATATTCAAACCGGATGTCGGCCCAAGTGTTGAGTCAGAAGCCGGTGAACCCGCATCCCCTAATGCTGCTGCTACACCTACGATAGCGACTGTCGCAAGTGGAGAGAAACCAAAAGAAAGACAAAGTGGTACATAAATTGAGGTGATAATTGGTACAGTTGAGAAAGAAGAACCAATACCCATGGTAATCAATAACCCAACGAGTAACATTAAGAATGCCGCAACGCCTTTACTTTGAATCGCACCAGTTGAAAGTGCATCAACTAATTCTTTCACGCCACTTGTGGTATTAATCACATTCGCGAAACCAGAGGCAGCAATCATAACGAAGCCAATCATTGCCATTAAGCGTAAACCTTGTTGGAAAATGTCGTTACTTTCTTTGAGTTTGAAGATACCGAATGCCCCGAAAATGACTAAACCGACTAAACCACCAATAATTGTAGAGCTTGTGAAAAGCTGGGTGGCAAAAGTGGCGACAATGGCGACTGCACTTGCGGTAATTTGAATAGGTTTAATATTCGCAATGTGTTGTTCAATTTCAGCTGTAGTTGGTTCTGCAGTCGTCACCACATACTCGCGCGGTTTGCGATAGGTAACAAATACAGCAGTGAGTAAACCAAGAATCATACCAATCACAGGGATAAGCATAGCAAAAGAAACTTCACCTACACTGGTTTGTAAACCGAGTGGTGCACCAGCAAGATTGATATTTTTTACTAAAACGCTTTCGATAAAGATTTTCCCGAAACCGACAGGTAAGATCATATAAGTTGCGGTTAAACCAAAGGTAATAATACAAGCCACTGCACGACGATCGATTTTTAAACGGTTAAAAATAGAAAGTAACGGCGGCACAACAATTGGGATAAACGCAATGTGTACTGGGAGTAAGTTTTGGGATGAAATAGCGAATAAAAGTAAAATACTAAGTAGCGTATATTTAAACCAAGCTAAATTTTTGCCGGTTGGTGTTTTATTCATTCGGGTAATGATTTTGTAGGCAAGCAAATCAGTGATGCCGGATTTTGAAATCGCAATGGCAAATGCGCCTAACATGGCATAGTTCATCGCTACTTCAGCACCACCACCTAAACCACCGGTAAAGGCTTCAATGGTTTTTCCTAAACCTAAGTCACCACATAAGCCAGCAGTCAGAGCGGAAATCACAAGTGCGATAACCACGTTTACGCGCAGCAAGCTTAACGCCAGTAGCACGACAATTGAAATAACAACGGGATTCGATAACATATTGTTGTTCCTTATTGATTAATTAAAAGAAAAAGGTCGCATAAAAGAAAATTGATTTAAGGTTAAATGTCGCATAGTAATAAACTCCTGTAAATTAATAATAAAACAAAACCCCTCGAAAGTTGCCTTCCGAGGGGTAAGATTTTTTTGATCTTTATCTTGTCAGCTCGGAAGAAATCTTCCAAGCACGCCAACAGCCTGAAAGATTATTCAGTTGAATGGCGATGATGGTGACGAAGGATAAAGTTCATTGGAAACTCTCTTATTTAGATAACTAAATCGAATTGGTTTTAAAATACGGTAAAGCGAAAACGATTGCAAGCCTTTTTTCTAAAAAATTTTGAAAATTAAAGTGCGGTCTGATTTTCTGTTGTTTTTTCCGTTTCATTGGTTTGAGCAATATGAGGGAATCCACCGAGATCTTTTAAATGATTTACCATATAGCAAAATAATTCCGCCGTACGCTCAGTATCATATAGTGCGGAGTGTGCTTGTTTCCCATCAAAAGGAATTTTTGCCGCTTGGCATGCTTTGACGAGCACCGTTTGCCCAAACATAAAACCGGCAAGTGTTGCGGTATCAAACATTCCAAAAGGGTGGAATGGATTGCGTTTTACACCCGTACGTTCAGCCGCCGCCATCATGAAGCTTTGGTCAAAAGCCGCATTATGTGCTACGATGATAGAACGCTGACATTCTGCATCTTTTTGTCCACGACGCACCATTTGGAACAATCCTGTGATGGCATCTAATTCAGATACGGCACCACGCAATGGATTGTGAATATCAATCCCATTAAATTTGAGAGATTCAGGATTAATATTCGCCCCCTCAAATGGTTCAATATGAAAATGGCATTTTTGGTCAGGTTGTAAATTGCCATTCTCATCCATTTTTAAGGTGATAGCAGCAAGCTCTAAAAGTGCATCTTTTTTTGCATCAAATCCCGCTGTTTCCACATCAATGATGACAGGGAAGTAGCCACGAAAACGATTTTTTAATTGGTGGTGATAAGGAATTTCTTGAGAGTTGGACATATTGTATCCTTTAAAATAAATAACGCAGGTAACCCTGCGTTATAAAAGAACGAAAAAATCAACCGCACTTTTAATTAATTGCCTAGACCAGATTTTGAACTTTTATTTTCGATAAATTCAATTTTATAGCCATCTGGATCTTCAACGAAGGCAATAACGGTTGTACCACCTTTAACTGGGCCTGGTTCGCGAGTCACTTTACCACCACTTGCACGAACTGATTCACAAATAGCATAAATATCATCAACGCCGATAGCAATATGTCCATACGCAGTGCCCTGTTCATATTTATCTACGCCCCAATTGTATGTTAATTCAATTTCTGCGGCACTTTCGCCATCTTCGTAACCTAAAAAAGCAAGTGTATATTTATATTCCGGGTTTTCACTCGTACGTAATAAACGCATACCTAAAACATCTTGATAAAATTTAATAGAGCGGTCTAAATCACCTACTCGAAGCATTGTGTGTAAAATTTGCATTTTGTTCTCCTCTATTATCTTTAGGCTAAAAATTCTACCATAAAATGCGATGTGGCGCGAATTAATCTTCGAAACTCGGGTAAATCACATTGCATTTTTTAAAGTTATTTATTTACCTGACTATTATGCTAAGATAATACTAATCTTTTATAAAAAAGGAAAAATGAATGAATATAACAGGCCTTTTTAATCTTTCTTGGCAACGTTATTTAAATTTACTGTTTTTATTATTAACCGTCGGATTTTTAACGAGTAGCGTAATCGCGTTAATTGCAGCTAATTTAGATTATTTTTCTGATTTAGCCAAAATTTATGGCTTACAAACATTGCTTGTAGTGACAGTGGTATTAGGTATTTATTGCTTTATTCGAGAGAGTCGTCGACAAGCCAAAGAAAAATTAAAGTGGAAGACATATAGCCTCTTTTTTGTTGTTTCTGTCTTGATTGGCGCTTTATTTGCCTTAGTTGGCCAAACCTATCAAACGGGGGCCGATGTATGGCAGTTATTTGCTGTTTGGACACTTTGCCAACTTCCATTTTTATTATTATTTCCGAATGTGGCTTCTGCATTATTATTTGCCGCCACTGCTAATGTTGCGTTTTATTTATTTAATGAACAAAACGCCTATAACTCAATGGGTTATGCCGTGCTGATTAATACTGGATTCCTCGTGGTATCTGAATTATTCAGTAAAACTTTTCATGATCAACATTGGCGAATTTTACCTAAAGTATTTTTAGTACTAACTTTTTCCAGTTTATTCGGTTTAACAGTAATTTATGATGTTTACTTTCATGCTTATGCTTGGGGTGAGCTTGGTCGTTCATCACTAAGTTCTTTACAGATTGCTATTCCTGCTTTAGTTGCGTTTTACATATATCAAAAATACCGCTTTGATTTTATTAATTTAATTATTTCAGTCATAGCCTTACTTGGCGCTTATTGCTTTTTGGCATCTCTTTTGATTCGTGGTGTAGAAGATGGGGTGGTTTTAGGATTGATTGGCTTTATTTTCACAGTCATGGCAATCAAGTGGTTGGTGAAACTCTATAAACAAGAATATCCAAATAATAAGAAATTCCATTGGGCGATTTCAATACTATGGATGATAGCTTTATTGATAGCACTAGTGACGATAGGCGTTTGGTTATTTTTTTCTTTAGGTTTAGATGCGTCTAGTGCATTCATTGTTGGTATTCTTTTATTTGGTATAGCTTGGTTGATTACTTTAAATAAAGATAAAAATGAATACACTACAATTTTAGCAGGTTTATTTTTTCTGATTGCAAATGGTTTTTTAGGGTTCTATTTGCTTGTTAAATTTGATGATTTTTTTCTTTTATTAGGATATGAATTTAGCGAGGATTCAAATTTTGGTATCTTTATCTCCGCACTGATTTTTACAGTCATTATTATCGTTAGCTACAAATTGATGCCGAATTCTTTAGTGAGGATTCTACTGGTTACCCAGCTTCTCGTTTTTTGGCAAATTTCCTATAATCTATATTTCCATAATTACAGCTTGAATAACACATGGTTTAATAACGCATGGTTTAATAAAATCCAGCTCCTGAGCTCGATTGTACTCTTTTATTGGGTCATGCGACCTAATCAATCAGCGCAAATTCATTTAAAGCCTATTGCCTGGGGAACAGTATTATTCTCTCTATGGATCTCTGTGCCGTCGTATATGACGATTCCTTGGGTAGATTATGGCCTTATTGATATAGATGTTTCAAGTGATGTCATGCCAGCAGACGCGATGAGTCTTGATAATGTGTTGCAAGTTTTAAGTGGACAATTTTGGTCACACTTCCAGTTTGATGTTAGCCATATCTTATATCTGCTTATCTGTGCATTACCATTAATTGTCTATGCACTAATGAATAAGCATAGTGAATCCAAACACACAGAAGCAGTGTTAATTTTATTAGTATTAACCTTGTTTGCATTAGGCTTTGTTGGGATACCCGTCATTTTATATTTAACAGCGTTATTATTGCTTGTTTATTGGACGGACAGCCGTGCGTTCTTCGGCCTTTTGGTATTTGCTTTTGTTGTTTATTTAGGTGGGTTCTATTACCAATTGAGCATTCCATTGCTCTATAAAGGGGTATTGTTGGTAAGCTTTGCCGTTATTTTTGCGATTGTTACTTTATTCTTGCATGCACGTTATAAAGCACCTTCACAAAGTGCGGTCGAAAACTATTCTGTTTTTAACGCACCAATTTGGCTTGTTGGCGTCTTTGTGATCGCGTTATTGGGGGCGGTAAACTATAAAGTGCAGCAATTTGAAGATGTGCTGGCTACCGGTAAGCCTATTGTTTTAAAAATCGCCCCTGTGGATCCTCGTTCATTGATGCAAGGCGATTATATGATATTGAATTACGCTATTTTATCTGAGTTTCAGCAAAGTCAGGTTTTACCTGAATCAAATGAATCCCTTGAAAGCAATGAATCTATTGATACTGTTGAATCTAATGAAACCACCGGTATAGATGAATCAAGTCCTTCGGGAAAAAAAGCGTATATCCTTGTTCATCTTGATAAAAATCATGTTGCGACATTTTGTGAGGAGCAATCAGAGATACCAACAGATTTTAAACATTGCACACCAAATGTTTATTTGCCAATTCGTTATAAAGGTTGGCTTCCTGAATTACCAAGCCAAGATTATTTCTTTGCAGAAGGGAAAGGTGAACATTATGCACAAGCGGAATATGCAGAATATCGCTTTAAAGACGGTATTTTGTTGCTCGCTCGTTTATTAGATAAGGATTTAAAAGGGCTATAAAGCATTGGTGATAAATAAGGGCGTATTTGATACGCCCTTATTTTTTTAGATTATTGATTGGATTATGATTATTTCACCGCGATCATCGAGCCAAAATTAAAACACTGGAACCATAATTCGACGTGTGAAAATCCAATGTTTTTTAACCGCTCTTTGTGGATGTCAATCGAGTCAGTACGCATTACATTTTCAAGTGCGGTGCGTTTTTGGCTCACTTCAAGCTCACTATAACCGTTAGCACGTTTGAATTGGTGGTGGAGATCAATCAGTAGCTCATTCACTTTTTCATCTTCAAAACGGAATTTTTCAGAGAGCACTAATACACCATTTGGGTTTAAACCTTGGTAGATTTTGGTGAGCAAGGCTACACGATCTTCAGGTGGTAAAAATTGCAACGTGAAGTTAAGCACCACCATTGAGGCGTTCTTAATTTCAATTTGGCGAATATCATCACAAAGAATTTCCACTGGCACATCACTATGATAAGCCGCGACATGCTGACGGCAGCGTTCAACCATCGGGAGAGAATTATCGACACCGATAATTTTCACATTAGGTTGTTTGATATTACGGCGCATAGAAAGGGCTGCTGCACCGCGTGAACAGCCTAAATCATAGACTTGGCTGTCAGAAGTCACAAAACGTTCAGCCAACATACCAATCGCGGTGATAATGTTAGAGTAGCCAGGAATAGAGCGTTGAATCATATCGGGGAAAACTTCCGCCACGCTTTCATCAAACGTAAAATCGCCCAGTTTTTCAATCGGGGCGGCAAAAATTGTATCTTTCATCATGATTGAATTCTATTGTTGTCTTGAGAGAGCATTTATTTAGATAAAATGCAAAAAACTGCGGTCATTTTAGTGAAAGTTTTTAAAGGATCAAATAAATTTCGCTTTTCAATTTAAATGCCCCGTCTTTTTCCGTATAATCAACGCGTTAATTATCCATTTTTAGAAAAATGAAAGGAATATAGAAATGATGCGTACACATTATTGCGGTGCATTAAACCGCAACCATATTGGACAAGAAGTAACATTAAGCGGTTGGGTTCACCGTCGTCGCGATTTAGGTGGTTTAATTTTTATTGATATGCGTGATCGTGATGGTGTCGTGCAAGTTTGTTTTGACCCTAAATATCAAGAGGCATTAACCGCAGCTTCAGGCTTACGTAATGAATTTTGTATCCAAATTAAAGGTGAAGTGATCGCGCGTCCTGATAATCAAGTTAATAAAAATATGGCGACTGGCGAAGTAGAAGTATTGGCGAAAGAATTACGCATTTACAATGCTTCTGACGTTTTGCCACTAGACTTCAACCAAAATAATACTGAAGAACAACGTTTAAAATATCGTTATTTAGATTTACGTCGTCCAGAAATGGCACAACGCTTAAAAACCCGTGCGAAAATCACCAGTTTTGTGCGTCGTTTTATGGATGATAATGGTTTCCTTGATATCGAAACCCCAATGCTTACCAAAGCAACACCAGAGGGTGCGCGTGACTATTTAGTGCCAAGCCGTGTACATAAAGGCAAATTCTATGCATTGCCGCAATCACCGCAGCTTTTCAAACAGCTTTTAATGATGTCTGGTTTTGATCGTTATTATCAAATCGTGAAATGTTTCCGTGATGAAGATTTACGTGCAGATCGTCAGCCTGAATTTACTCAAATCGATGTGGAAACCTCTTTCTTAACTGCACCAGAAGTACGTGAGATCATGGAACGCATGGTACATGGTTTATGGCAAAATATCATTGGTGTGGATTTAGGTAAATTCCCGCAAATGACCTGGCAAGAAGCGATGACTCGTTTTGGTTCAGATAAACCAGATTTGCGTAATCCGCTTGAATTAGTCGATGTGGCAGATATCGTTAAAGACGTTGAATTTAAAGTATTTAATGAGCCAGCAAACAATCCAAACGGCCGTGTGGCAGTCATTCGTGTACCAAATGGTACTGAAATCACGCGTAAACAAATTGATGAATATACACAATTTGTTGGCATTTACGGTGCAAAAGGTTTAGCTTGGGCGAAAGTAAATGATATCAATGCTGGTCTTGAAGGCGTACAAAGCCCGATTGCGAAATTCTTAAATGAAGAGGTATGGAAAGCGTTAGCTGAACGTGTGAAAGCTCAAACTGGCGATATCTTATTCTTCGGTGCAGACAAATGGCAAACCACCACGGATGCAATGGGTGCGTTACGTTTAAAATTAGGTCGAGATCTTGGTTTAACTCGTTTAGACGAATGGCAACCACTTTGGGTGATCGATTTCCCAATGTTTGAACGTGATGATGAGGGTAATCTTGCCGCGATGCACCACCCATTCACTTCACCAAAAGATTTTACGCCGGAACAATTAGAAGCAGATCCAACAAGTGCGGTAGCAAATGCTTACGATATGGTAATCAACGGCTATGAAGTTGGCGGTGGTTCTGTGCGTATTTTTGATCCGAAAATGCAACAAACGGTATTCCGCATTCTTGGTATCAATGAACAAGAACAACGTGAAAAATTTGGCTTCTTATTGGATGCATTAAAATTCGGTACACCGCCACATGCAGGTTTAGCATTTGGTTTAGACCGTTTAACCATGCTTTTAACTGGCACCGAAAATATCCGTGATGTGATTGCATTCCCGAAAACAACAGCTGCAGCTTGTTTAATGACAGAGGCACCAAGTTTTGCGAATCCACAGGCGTTAGGAGAGTTGAGTATTCAGGTTGTGAAAGCTGAATAAGTTTAAAATTTATAACATCGGGTGCGGTCAATTTTGACCGCACTTTCTTTTTATTGAAAAAATTTTATTCACTTAAACACATTACTTTTCTGGCATGAATATGTGGTGATTTCATTCATTTTGAATTTATATTCTGAAAAATTAGGATAATTAGATTTTTATTCTACTGAAAATATTTAAAGTGAATTTTATTTACTTTACTCAAGAATAAAATTCTATTATAAATAAGGTCTTTTTCGGTTTATGGTCAATTTATAAGAGAAAATTTTATGAGTGAAGTTTCAACTCCAGTAGAAAAATCAACGTGGGCGAGTAAATTCTCTGCTTTAGGTCCTGGAATCGTGATGGCATCAGCGGCTGTCGGTGGTTCACATATTATTGCATCCACCCAAGCGGGTGCGATTTATGGCTGGGAATTAGTGAGCATTGTTATTCTTGCTAATTTATTCAAATATCCTTTCTTCCGTTTTGGTGTTCAATATACCCTAGATACGGGTAATACCTTGTTAGAAGGTTACCGTCAAAAAGGAAAATTCTATCTTTGGTTATTCCTTGCTTTAAACGTTTTTGCCACAGTAATTAATACTGCTGCAGTGGGATTATTAACGGCCGCCATTTTAACCTTCATTACGCCAATCCCACCCTGATTTTGTCGCGCCTTCTCCATGGGAATTAAGTAAATTAGCGTTTTTAGTCGCCTTGATGGGGTGGATGCCTGCACCAATTGAAATTTCTGCCATTAACTCCATGTGGGTGGTAGCAAAACGTCGTCTAACGAAAGTATCTTATGAAGACGGTTTATTTGACTTCAATGTGGGTTACATCGGTACAGCAATTTTAGCTGTCGTATTCTTAGCGCTTGGTGCATTGGTGCAATATGGTTCTCCAGAAACCGTAGAGATGGTAGGCGGAAAATATATCGCGCAACTTATTAATATGTATGCAAGTACTATCGGTGAATGGTCTCGCTTATTAATTGCAGTAATTGCCTTCATGTGTATGTTTGGTACAACAATTACGGTAATTGATGGTTATTCTCGTACTAATGTTGAAGCTGTGCGTATTTTGTTTGGTAAACAAGAAAGCTCAGTAAGAGTTTTAAACATTGGCATGATTTTAGCCGCATTGTCTGGTTTAGCGATTATTTTCTACTTTAATAACGCAGTGGGCCCGATGTTGAAATTCGCGATGATTGCTTCATTTGTTTCTGCACCAATCTTTGCTTGGTTGAATTTATCTCTGACTAAGCACGCGAAACACAGTGTAAAGGGCGGCTTATTGTGGTTATCCCTTATCGGCTTATTCTACTTAACAGCCTTTGCAGGATTGTTTATTGCCCAACAAGCTGGCTGGTTAAACTAAAATAATTGAGATAATTACCGTACTTTAGTTTTAAAGTGCGGTAATTTTTTTGAAAGTTTTTAGCAGAAAAGGTATGATGCAGCCTATTCTTAATTATGCAGATGACGAGTTTGACATATAAAAATAATCAATCGGTTCTCGTGGTAATTTATGCAGAAAGCACGCATCGTGTTCTTATGCTTCAACGTCAAGATGATTCCACTTTTTGGCAATCTGTTACGGGTACATTGGAAACCAATGAAACACCAAGAGAAACCGCCATTCGAGAAGTTTGGGAAGAAATAGGATTAAAAATAGAAGCAAATTCGACCGCACTTTTTGATTGCAAAGAGAGCATAGAATTTGAAATTTTCCCGCATTTCCGCTATAAATACGCACCGAATGTGACTCACTGTCATGAACATTGGTTTTTATTGGCAGTTGAGCAGGAATTTGAGCCGATATTAAGTGAGCATTTGGCGTATCAATGGGTTTTACCTGAACAAGCGATCCAAATGACAAAATCGCCGAATAATGCCGAGGCCATCAAAAAATATTTGATGAACGGCTTTCCTCTATAGAAGAGGATATAATTTACAAACGTTTTTTAAGATAAGAAGGAAAACAACATGGCAGGCCATAGTAAGTGGGCAAATATTAAACACCGTAAAGCAGCACAAGATGCGCAACGCGGTAAAATTTTTACAAAATTAATTCGTGAATTAGTAACCGCTGCAAAAATTGGTGGCGGTGATGTTGGTGCTAACCCGCGTTTACGTGCAGCAGTAGATAAAGCCTTATCGAGCAACATGACTCGTGACACCATTAACCGTGCGATTGAACGTGGTGTGGGCGGTGGTGATGACACCAATATGGAAACAAGAATTTACGAAGGTTATGGTCCGGGTGGAACTGCTGTGATGGTTGAGTGTCTAAGTGACAACGCAAATCGAACCATTTCACAGGTTCGCCCAAGTTTCACTAAATGTGGTGGTAACTTAGGGACTGAAGGTTCTGTGGGCTATTTATTCAGCAAAAAAGGCTTGATTTTAATTAGCGAAGGTGAAGAAGATGCGTTAATGGAAGCGGCAATTGAAGCCGGTTGTTGCGTTTAATTGACATGTTAGAAGACTGTGACGATGTACAAAACGTATATCATAACGGTGAAATTAGTGATGAAGTTGCAGCTCAGCTGTAATTTGTAGGATTTATTTTTATGACGTTGATAAAAGTTTTTCCTATTTTCCTGATTTTAGCATTATCAGCATGTTCTTCTCTAAGAGAAGAAAATGATGCAAGAAAGGCCGCATTAGTTCAATCTGAAAGAACTATTGTGTATTCTTGTAACAAAACTACTGTTAAGGCCATTTACTCATTTCAAGGGCAAGAGCCTGTTGAAGCGAAAATTGTATTAGGAAATAAATTGCTTGCTGAATCGCTTGAATATGATTTTACTAAAAAAGACTTTACATCGTTCATCTCAGATAAGTATATCTGGAATGTTGATGCAGGCTTAACTTTGAATAAAGTTGCAGCTGTAGATGCTGTCACATTAATTCAAAGAGGAAAGAAATCAAGCAAGGTGTTGGCAAAAAACTGCTTTATTAACTTTAAAGAAACGAAAAAAATAAACCGATAACATCAATTTAAGATCTGAAGGAGATTTAGAATGAAATTAGCTAAAGTATTACCTGCAATGGCCGCTCTTGTTGTTTTATCAGCTTGTGCAAGCGACGCACCAAAAGTAGAAAACAAGGCAGAGCAAACTGCAGCACCTACTGTAACGGATAAAACAGTAGTTTATACTTGTAACAAGAAAACGGTAACTGCAGTTTATCAATTCGAAAACCAAGAGCCAACAGCAGCAATGGTAATGGTAGGCAACAAAGTTGTAGCGAAAGATTTCGCTCGTGATGCAGCTCAAAAAGACTTCACTTCATTTACTTCAGGCAAATATGTTTGGAACGTAGATAGTGGTTTAACTTTAGATAAATTTGATTCTGTGGCGCCAGTAAATCTTTTAATCAAAGGCAAAAAAGCAGACAAAATTGTTGTGAAAAACTGTGATGTAGATGCAAAAGCAACTGCAAAAGCAAATCAATAATTAACGCTAAAAAACGGCCGGCATTGACCGGCCGTTTATTTTTGAGAATTTATGAGTATTATTTTAGGCATTGACCCAGGTTCTCGTGTAACGGGCTATGGTGTGATTCGACAAAATGGTCGCCATTTAGAATATCTCGGCAGTGGCGCAATTCGCACGCAGGTCGAGGATTTACCTACACGCTTAAAACGAATTTATGCTGGTGTGACAGAAATCATCACGCAATTTCAGCCCGATATGTTTGCCATTGAACAGGTGTTTATGGCTAAAAATGCAGATTCCGCTTTAAAACTGGGGCAAGCACGTGGTACGGCGATTGTGGCTGCAGTGAACCATGATTTACCTGTATTTGAATATGCCGCTCGTTTAGTAAAACAGACTGTCGTAGGGATTGGTTCTGCAAAAATTTTTTTACATGGAAATCTTATGATCGGTCGTTTAAAAGGCATCTTATTAGAAAAACAACCTCCTGAAATTTTGCTTGATGTACAAGGCGTCGGTTACGAATTATTGTTACCAATGACCAGTTTTTATGACTTACCTGAAATCGGGCAAGAAACCACATTATTTACTCATCTTGTTGTGCGTGAAGATGCTCATCTTCTTTTTGGATTTGCCCAAAAAACTGACCGCACTTTATTCCGTGAATTAATTAAAACTAATGGTGTTGGGCCTAAATTGGCACTCGCGATTTTATCAGCTATGTCAGTAGAGCAGTTTGCTTACGCTATTGAGCGAGAAGAACTATCAAAATTAGTTAAAATTCCAGGTGTGGGCAAGAAAACGGCTGAACGTTTATTGGTGGAGTTAAAAGGGAAGTTTAAAGATGTTCGTCAAAGTGATTTCTTTGTGGAGAGCAAACATATTCCTTCAACTTCAGAATTACGCCAAGCTGAAAGCTCAGCAGATGAAGCGATTGCTGCATTGATTGCATTAGGCTATAAACCAACCGATGCTGAAAAAATGGTGAAAAAAGTGGCTAAAGCAGATTTAACCAGTGAGCAATTAATTCGCGAAGCCTTAAAAGCCGCACTATAAAGATTAAACAGATATGATCGAAGCAGATAGAATTATTAGCAGTCAGGCAAAGATGGATGAAGATGTCATCGATCGTGCGATTCGTCCAAAGCTTTTAGCTGACTATGTGGGGCAACCACAAGTGCGAGAGCAGATGGATATTTTCATCAAGGCCGCAAAATTGCGTCAAGATGCCTTAGATCATCTGTTGATCTTTGGTCCTCCAGGTTTAGGAAAAACAACGCTTGCTAATATTGTGGCAAATGAAATGGGTGTGAATATCCGCACCACATCAGGGCCTGTACTTGAAAAAGCGGGTGATTTAGCGGCAATGCTGACAAATCTTGAACCGCATGATGTATTGTTTATTGATGAAATTCATCGCCTCTCGCCAGCAATAGAAGAAGTACTTTATCCGGCAATGGAAGATTATCAGCTGGATATTATGATTGGTGAAGGGCCAGCAGCACGTTCAATTAAATTGGATTTACCCCCTTTTACATTAATTGGCGCTACAACCAGAGCAGGTTCATTAACCTCGCCATTGCGTGATCGTTTCGGTATTGTTCAACGTTTAGAATTTTATTCCGTTGAAGATTTAACGTCTATTGTGACAAGAAGTGCCTCTTGCTTAAATCTAGAATTAGAAGATAAAGCCGCTTTTGAAGTCGCTCGTCGTTCACGTGGTACGCCTCGTATTGCAAACCGTTTATTGCGTCGCGTTCGAGATTTTGCTGATGTGCGTAATGATGGCATTATTTCGGCAGACATTGCGAAACAAGCGCTTTCAATGTTAGATGTAGATGATGCGGGCTTTGATTACTTAGATAGAAAATTGCTTACCGCTGTAATTGAGCGTTTTGATGGTGGGCCAGTTGGATTAGATAACTTGGCGGCGGCAATAGGTGAAGAACGAGACACTATCGAAGATGTGCTAGAACCCTATTTGATCCAACAAGGCTTTTTACAGCGTACGCCTCGAGGTCGAATTGCGACTTCGTTAACTTATCGACACTTTGGACTTCAGAAGTTATCAGAATAAGAGATAGAAAAAAGGACATATTGATATCAATATGTCCTTTCTTTTTAAAACTTGATTAGTTAGTTTCTTCAGTATAGCTCTTCATGCTATTTAATCTTGCTAAACCCACATCACAGCTTTTTTGTTGAGTTGCTAATTCCATTTCAAGAATTTGCTGTTTGCTTTGATTAAGTTTACTTTTGATTTTACCTACTTGAGTATGAGTGCCCGGCTGTTTTTCTGCTTGGGCAATTAAATTTTCAGTTTCTTTAAATAACTGTGCGCATTGTTGTGGAAGAGCAGCTTTGTTTTCTGTAAGAGGTGCTGCACTGGCTGATAGTGCCACAGAACCGAAAAGTGCGGTCAAAATTAAATAAATTTTCTTCATTATTAATCCCTACAAATCTTTCCAAATATTATTAGGCTAAAAAATAGCAAAATCTTGTCGCGCTGTCTAGTGGTTATTTTGTCTCTTTCTTTTCGATAAAGTTTCCTTGCGGTAGAGATAAATTTTTCTTCCCTAGATAAAAAAATACAAAATTTGATGCAGATCAATTTCACTACTTTTATGCAAAATGGGGTATTTTGTATCCTTGGTAATCATAAAGTGAAAATCTTGTAGATTTATACAAGGAGTTGAGATGTTAGACGTTGTTGATCTCTCACGCTTGCAGTTTGCATTAACTGCGTTATATCACTTCATTTTTGTACCATTAACATTAGGTTTATCTTTCGTTCTTGTGATCATGGAAACCATTTATGTTAAAACGGGCAAAGAAGTATATAAAGATATGACTAAATTCTGGGGTAAGTTATTTGGTATTAACTTTGCTCTAGGGGTAACGACCGGTATTATTATGGAGTTCCAATTCGGGACAAACTGGTCTTATTATTCTCACTATGTAGGTGATATTTTCGGTGCACCATTAGCGATCGAAGCATTACTTGCATTCTTCTTAGAATCCACTTTCGTGGGTCTATTCTTCTTCGGTTGGGATCGTTTAACTAAAGGTAAACACTTACTTGCAACTTACTGCGTAGCCTTTGGTTCAAACCTTTCTGCAATGTGGATTTTAGTGGCAAATGGTTGGATGCAACATCCAGTAGCGGCAGAATTTAACTTTGAAACCGTTCGTATGGAAATGACCAGCTTCTTAGATCTTTGGTTAAATCCAGTTGCTCAAAGTAAATTCTTACACACATTAACAGCGGGTTATACAACCGGTGCCATGTTTGTATTAGGTATCAGCGCGTTCTATTTATTAAAAGGCCGTGATATTGGTTTTGCTAAACGTTCATTCTCTGTTGCTGCAACCTTTGGTTTTATCGCTGCATCAGCAGTATTAATTATGGGTGATGAATCAGGTTACGACATCGGTAAAGCACAACCTGTGAAATTAGCTGCAATGGAAGCAGAGTTTGAAACTCATCCTGCGCCAGCGCCATTCCACCCAGTTGCGATTCCAAATACGGCAGAAATGAAAAATGATTTTGCGATTGAAATCCCATATTTAGGTGGTTTAATTGCAACGCGTTCTTTAGATACTGAAATTGTTGGTTTGAAAGAGATTCAAGCAAAAAATGAAGGTCGTGTTCGTAACGGTATGGTTGCTTATGATTTATTCACACAATTAAAAGCAGAGAAAAAATCAGCAGGCCACGTAAATCCAGAAACTAAAGCAAAATTTGATGAAGTCAAAGGTGATTTAGGTTTCGGTTTATTATTAAAACGTTACACAGATAAAGTTGTAGATGCAACGGATGAACAAATTAAATCTGCCTCTAACTTGAGTGTAGGTGACTTATGGTTCTCTATCGGTTTAATTTGTGTACTTTACTTCTTCTTCATCATTGCGGAAATGTATTTGATGTTTAAATATGCACGTTTAGGTCCAAGTGCATTGAAAACCGGCAAATACTATTTTGAGCAATCATCTAAATAAGCAGGAGATGGATTATGCTTGATTATGAAATTCTACGTATTATTTGGTGGGTGCTAGTTGTTGTATTGCTTATCGGTTTCTCTGTAACAGATGGATTCGATATGGGCGTGACCGCACTTTTACCCGTAGCAGGTAAGAAAGAAGTAGAAAGACGTATTATGATTAACTCTATTGCTCCACACTGGGATGGTAACCAAGTTTGGTTATTAACTGCAGGTGGTGCAATCTTCGCGGCATGGCCGATTGTTTATTCTGTAGCGTTTTCAGGCTTCTATATTGCCTTATTCTTAGTGTTAGCTGCGTTATTCTTCCGTCCAATTGGTTTTGAATATCGTGCGAAAATTGATAATCCAACATGGCGTGCGATGTGGGATTGGGGTTTGTTTGCGGGTGGTTTTGTACCTGCATTAGTATTCGGTGTGGCATTTGGTAATTTATTACAAGGTGTACCATTTGAATTAAATGACCTTTCACAAGCTACTTACACCGGTTCTTTCTTTGCGTTATTAAACCCATTTGCATTACTTTGCGGTGTGTTAAGCCTTGCAATGTTAGTGACTCACGGTGCAAACTGGTTACAAATGAAAACCACAGCTGCATTGCGTGATCGCGCAAGAGCAATTACACAAATCGGTGCATTAGTGACATTAATTACTTTTGTGCTTGCAGGTGTGTGGCTTTCTTTCAAAGACGGCTATGTGGTGACTAGTACGATTGATCACTTTGCAGCATCAGCGCCAGCTTCAGGTAAACAAGTGACAGTTGAAGCAGGAGCGTGGTTTAAAAACTTCAATGAAAATCCAGCTTTATGGGCGTTCCCAGTATTAGCTGTGGTGGGGTTGGTCATACTACAAAATGTTTGGTCGCTTGGATGAAAGCTTTGTTGAAGACAACAAAAACTCATTATACTAAGGAGAAACAATATGTTATATGTAATTTGGGTAGTGGGTGTGTTGGCTGCAGTTATGGTGAGTGCTAAATTGACCATTGGTAAAGAAAAGTCAGGCAAATTTGACGAGTAATGATGATTAATTCACTCTATCAATTAAGTAATAAGGGTTCCTTGCGAACCCTTTCGTTTATTTTAGCGTTATTTTTAACTGCGGCTTTCTTTTTAAATTTAAGTCAATTTTCGACCGCACTTCGAACAGCTCATCCTGCTTGGATTCTCGCAATCTTTTGGGGATTGATTAATTTATGGATCCACGGTATTGGATTTGATATTCGACGGGCAATATGGCAGCTTGTTTTCTTGCCATTTATTGGTTATTTCACCACAATAATCGCTATTGTTCAGCATTGGTTATTATAAGAACGATAGACAAATATTATTATTTGGATCTTGCACATCTTATGAACAGGTTCTAAAATAAGCGGCTTGTTATGGCTGATAATTTGAGCATTATTTTGAATAACCAATGTTTTACCTTTCCGCTTCGTGTCTATTATGAGGACACGGATGCTGGCGGAGTAGTGTATCACGCACGTTACTTACATTTCTTTGAGCGTGCGCGAACTGAATATTTAAGAACGCTTAATTTTTCCCAACAATCATTATTGCAGGAACAACAATTAGCTTTTGTGGTCAAAACCATGTCTATTGACTATTGTATTCCGGCAAAATTGGATGATTATCTTATTGTCGAAACGGAAATAACGGCAGTGAAAGGAGCAACAATTCTCTTTGAACAGCGGTTAGTTCGTGAGGCAGTGGTGTTATCAAAGGCTACTGTTAAGGTAGCCTGTGTTGATCTAGGCAAAATGAAACCTGTCGCAATTCCTGAAGAATTAAAAGCGGCATTTTTAAAGTAAATAACTTTTCGGAGTATGCAATGACTGCAGAATTGAACTTTTTAGATCTTTTTCTAAAAGCGAGTATCGTTGTTCAACTTGTAATTGTGATCTTAATTTCATTCTCAATTATTTCTTGGGCAATCATCATTCAACGTAGCCGTATTTTGACGAGTGCGTTAAAAGAAGCAAACACTTTTGAAGATCGTTTCTGGTCTGGTGAAGATTTAAATAAACTTTATGATGGTTTATCTAATCGTCGTGAAGTATTAACTGGTAGCGAACAAATTTTCTTTGTTGGCTTTAAAGAATTCTCTCGCTTAAAACAAGTGAACGCAGATGCACCAGAAGCCATCATTAAAGGTACTACTCGCGCGATGAACCTTGCGATGAATCGTGAAGTAGAAGCGCTTGAAAGTCGTGTACCTTTCTTAGCAACAGTGGCTTCTGTAAGTCCATATATTGGTTTGTTTGGTACCGTTTGGGGTATCATGCACGCATTTATGGCATTAAGTGGTGCGAAACAAGCAACATTACAAATGGTTGCTCCAGGTATCGCAGAAGCTTTGATCGCAACAGCAATCGGTTTGTTTGCGGCGATTCCAGCTGTAATGGCGTATAACCGTTTAAGCTTACGTGTAAATGCGATTGAACAAAATTATGGTAACTTCATTGATGAATTCACCACAATTTTACATCGTCAAGCTTTTGGTAAAGCGCCCCATTAAAAATAAATGAAAAATTGACCGCACTTGATAAATTAAAAAAGTGCGGTGGATTTTAGCGAAGTTTTAGAGGAAATTATGGCTCGTCGTCAGCGTAAAGACATTAAATCTGAAATTAACATCGTGCCATTTCTCGATGTTCTTTTAGTTTTGGTGTTAATTTTTATGGCAACCGCGCCGATTATCAGTCAGAGTGTTCAAGTTGAACTCCCTGATTCGGTGCAAAGTCAAAATGTATCAAATGAAGATAAAACACCGGTTATCTTAGAAGTAGCGGGTGTAGGGCAATATTCGATTTCTATTGGTGGTCAGCGCCAAGAAGGCCTTAACGAAGAAATGGTAACCCAATTATCAAAACAAGAATTTGATAAAGACAATAACACAATGTTCTTAGTGGGCGGAGCAAAAGATGTACCTTATGAAGAAGTGATTAAAGCACTGAATTTACTACATCTTGCCGGCATTAAGTCTGTGGGTTTAATGACCAACCCGATTTAAGAATAAGTAGGTAAAACCGTGCAGAATAATCGACGAAAAAAACGTGCAAATGAGTTTGTCATCTCTATTGCGATGCACCTTGCATTGTTTGCTTTGTTGATTTGGAGCTCTCTTTATCAAACCGTTGAAATAATGGGTGGTGGAGAAGGTGAAGGTGATGCCATGGGAGCTGTGATGGTCGATACTGGCAGTGCAGCGCAGGAATGGGGACGTATTCAACAACAGAAAAAAGGTCAAACTGATAAACAGAAAAAACCAGAACCTGTAGTCGAAGAGAAAAAACCAGAGCCTGAACCTGAACCAAATCAGCAAGAAATTGCGAAACAAGAAGAGATTAAGCGTCAGCAGGAAATTCAACGTCAAAAAGAACTTGAAAAACAAAAGCAGCAAGAAATTGAAAAGCAAAAACAGCAACAAGAGCTTGCTCGTCAAGAGGCGTTAGAAAAACAAAAACAAGCTGAAGAAGCGAAAGCAAAACAAGCAGCTGAAGCGGCGAAATTAAAAGCTGATGCAGAGGCAAAACGTTTAGAAGCAGCTGCTAAACAGGCAGAGGAAGAGGCAAAAGCTAAAGCGCAAGCTGAAGCTCAAAAAGCGAAAGAAAAAGCGGAAGCAGATGCTAAAGCCAAGGCTGAGGCAAAAGCGAAAGCGGATGCCGAAGCAAAAGCGAGATCAAGCGGCTTTAGATGACTTCATGAACGGCGGAGATGTCGGTGGTGGTAGTGCATCTAAAGGTGGTAATGCAAATAAAGGCGGTACACAAGGCAGTGGTGCAGGACTTGGTGCTGGAGATGGTGGTAAAGTTGGTGACCAATATGCGGGTGTCATTAAACGTGAAATTCAACGCCGTTTCTTAAAAGACCCAAGCTTTGCCGGTAAAGTTTGTAGCATTAAAATCCAACTCGGTCGAGATGGTACGATTTTAGGCTACCAACGCGTTTCTGGACCTGATGATATTTGTACTGCAGCATTAAGTGCAGTAGCGAGAACGAAAAAAGTTCCAGCAGCACCATCTGATGCTATTTATGAGAAATATAAAGCGCCGACTATCGATTTTGATATCAATGCTCGATAATCGGTTTTAAGAAAGTAACAACGTTAAAATAAGGTGATTAAATGAAATTGATCAAACGTGTTATGGGGCTATTTGTGGTGATGTTTGCATTTGCAAGCACAGCAATGGCAGAAGATGAAGTTCGAATTGTGATTGATGAAGGTGTTGATGGCGCTCGTCCTATCGCAGTTGTTCCTTTCGCAGGTTCTGCACCTGAAAATATTGGTCAAATTGTTGCGGATGACTTACGTAATAGTGGTAAATTTAACCCAATTCCAGTAAGCCAAATGCCACAACAACCAACGACTGCAGCAGAAGTGAAACCAGAAGCTTGGACGGCTTTAGGTATTGATGCTGTTGTGGTAGGTCAAGTAACATCAACTGGTAGCGGTTATAACATTTCTTATCAGTTAGTTGATACTGTGGGCGCATCAGGTACACCAGGTGCAGTGCTTGCACAAAATAGCTATACAGTGACTAATAAATGGTTACGTTATGGTGCACATACTGTGAGTGATGAAGTATTTGAAAAATTAACCGGTATTCGTGGAGCATTCAGAACACGTATTGCTTACGTGGTACAAAAAAATGGTGGCTCACAGCCTTATGAAGTTCGTGTAGCAGATTACGATGGTTACAACCAATTTATTGTAAATCGTAGCTCACAACCAATTATGTCTCCAGCATGGTCTCCAGATGGTAAACGTTTAGCTTACGTATCTTTTGAGAACAAAAAATCACAACTTGTCGTCCAAGACTTAGGTTCAGGTTCTCGTAAGGTTGTTGCTTCTTTCCCTGGCCATAATGGTGCACCAGCATTCTCTCCGGACGGCTCTAAACTCGCATTTGCGTCTTCACAAGATGGTTTATTAAACATCTATGTAATGAGTTCAAATGGCGGTACACCTACTCAATTAACTCGCGGTGCGGGTAATAATACAGAACCATCATGGTCTCCAGATGGTAGCTCAATTCTCTTTACTTCAGATAGAGGTGGCTCACCACAAGTTTATCGTATGAGCGCAAGCGGTGGTGGTGCATCACCAGTTGGTGGTCGCGGTAGTGCGCAAATCAGTAGTGATGGTAAAACGCTTGTGATGATCAATGGTAATAACAATGTGGTGAAACAAGATCTCACCAGTGGTAGCTCTGAAGTATTAAGTACATCTTTCTTAGGTGAAAGTCCAAGTATTTCTCCTAATGGTATCATGATTATTTACAGCTCTACACAAGGGTTAGGAAAGGTGTTACAATTAGTTTCTGCAGATGGTCGCTTTAAAGCGAGTCTTCCAGGAAGTAATGGCCAAGTGAAATTTCCAGCTTGGTCTCCATACTTGACTAAATAAAAAAACTCATTGAGGAGAAATCTAATGAACAAATTTGTTAAATCATTATTAGTTGCTGGTTCAGTAGCTGCATTAGCAGCATGTAGCTCATCAAACAACGATGCAGCAGGCAACGGTGCTAACAACGGTCAAACTTTCGGTGGTTACTCTGTTGAAGATCTTCAACAACGTTACAACACCGTTTACTTCGGTTTCGATAAATTCAATATCGAAGGTGAATACGTTCAAATCTTAGATGCGCACGCTGCATACTTAAATGCAACTCCAGCTTCTAAAGTTGTTGTTGAAGGTAACACTGACGAACGTGGTACTCCAGAGTACAACATCGCTTTAGGTCAACGTCGTGCTGATGCAGTTAAAGGTTTCTTAGCTGGTAAAGGTGTTGACGCTGGTAAAGTATCAACTGTTTCTTACGGTGAAGAAAAACCTGCAGTGTTAGGTCACGATGAAGCAGCATACTCTAAAAACCGTCGTGCAGTGTTAGCATACTAATTTTTAGAGAATTTTGATTCTTAGAAAAAGGGAGAGTAGAAATACTCTCCTTTTTTATTTGTTCTAAGATATTGTCAGAAATTGACGAGTATTCACGCAATTAACACAATTTCTTCAGATTTTTCTTGCGTCAGAAAATAAAATCGGTAATATACGCATCTGTTCCGAAATGATGTGGGTCGTTAGCTCAGTCGGTAGAGCAGCGGACTTTTAATCCGTTGGTCGAAGGTTCGAATCCTTCACGACCCACCACTTTTATTTCGAAGAATTCCCAAATGGGTCGTTAGCTCAGTCGGTAGAGCAGCGGACTTTTAATCCGTTGGTCGAAGGTTCGAATCCTTCACGACCCACCATCTATTTAACGATCATTATTTAACCGGTTGGGTTGTTAGCTCAGTTGGTAGAGCAGCGGACTCTTAATCCGTCGGTCGAGAGTTCGAGCCTCTCACAGCCCACCAGTCAACATCTTATTCCTCCTGTTTGTTAATAAATTTACAAAAAATTAAAATATTTTCAAAATTCTTGACTATATTTAGCGGTTATTATGGTACAA
The DNA here is from genome assembly GCA_018378615.1 of Parahaemophilus parainfluenzae. Lineage (GTDB taxonomy): Bacteria > Pseudomonadota > Gammaproteobacteria > Enterobacterales > Pasteurellaceae > Haemophilus_D > Haemophilus_D parainfluenzae_X. Next base: position 11,845 of record JAGZXE010000011.1, on the reverse strand, counting down.
TATCCACAAATTTAAGTCGGGCATAAAATGTTACAAAATATTCGAATTGTTTTGGTTGAAACATCACATAGCGGGAACATCGGTTCAGCGGCACGTGCGATGAAAACAATGGGATTATCCAATCTTTATTTGGTCTCACCAAAATCGGTGGATGAGCAATCAATTGCATTAGCAGCAGGCGCTGATGATGTTGTGCGTAATGCCCACATTGTTGATACTTTTGAACAAGCAATAGAAGATTGCTCATTAGTGATTGGTACGAGTGCGAGATTACGTCATTTACAGAGTACGCTTATTGAGCCAAGAGAGTGTGCAGAGAAAGCCAGTGCTCATCAAGGGCAAGTAGCGATTGTGTTCGGTCGTGAGCGTGTTGGGCTCACAAATGAAGAATTACTTAAATGTCATTATCATTTAAATATCCCAGCTAACCCCGAATATTCTTCGCTCAATTTAGCGATGGCAGTACAGTTGGTAAGTTATGAAATGCGAATGGCATTTTTAACAAAAAATAAAACGGAAAGTACACTTTCAACGATAGAAGATATCTATCCAACAGCACAAGAAATGGAATATTTTTTTGCTCATACGGAACAAATTTATAAGACTCTTGGTTTTATTCAAAATCAAGGGGTTATGCAAAAATTAAGACGGCTTTATAACCGTTCTTCTTTAGAAAAAAATGAATTAAATATTTTGCGTGGAATGTTAAGTGCAGTTGAAAAACGCCTTGATCTGCAAAAAGAGTAAAATTGACTATCATAGTCAGATATGTAAACTATCTAAATGACGATTAATAGGGATGCTTTATGAAGCTTACATCTAAAGGACGATATGCGGTTACCGCAATTTTAGATATCGCATTATATGCTGGAACTGCTCCAGTTTGTTTAGCAGATATTTCAGAACGTCAAAGTATTTCACTTTCTTATCTTGAGCAATTATTTGCAAAATTGCGCCGAGGTGGATTAGTAAAAAGCGTTCGAGGCCCAGGTGGTGGCTATCGTTTAGCATTGCCAGCCGATCAAATTTCTATCGGTATGGTGATCTCTGCCGTCAATGAGAACATTAATGTCACAAGATGTCTTGGAAAAGGAAACTGTAAAGGTGGCGTTGAATGTTTAACTCATTCTTTATGGCAAGATTTGAGTGATCGAATTTCTGATTTTTTAGATGAGATTACGTTAGCTGAACTTGTAGAGAAAAAATCAGGGAAGCACAAAGTTCATAAAGATTTTGATGACTTGGTTGTCGTTAACCAATAATAGGAAAGTAGATTAAAGTGCGGTCAAATTGATAGCATTTTTTGTAGTTTTTAGGAGTGAAAATGAAATTACCCATTTATTTAGATTATGCAGCAACATGTCCAGTTGATGAACGTGTGGCTAAAAAAATGATGGAATATCTAACCATTGATGGTGTATTCGGTAATCCAGCATCTCGTTCACATAAATTTGGCTGGCAAGCAGAAGAAGCGGTTGATATTGCACGTAATCAAATTGCTGATTTGATTGGTGCAGATTCTCGTGAAATTGTGTTTACTTCAGGCGCAACAGAAGCAGATAACCTTGCTATTAAAGGTGCGGCTCATTTTTATCAAACAAAAGGTAAACACATCATTACTTGCAAAACTGAACATAAAGCTGTATTGGATACTTGTCGTCAGTTGGAACGTGAAGGCTTTGAAGTGACCTATTTAGAGCCAGAAGAAGATGGTTTAATCGATCTTGAGAAATTCAAAGCGGCATTACGTCCAGATACGATTCTTGTATCAATTATGCACGTGAATAATGAGATTGGCGTGATCCAGGATATTAAAGCAATTGGTGAGCTTTGCCGTGCAAATAAAACGATTTTCCACGTAGATGCGACCCAAAGTGTCGGTAAAGTAGAAATTAATCTTGCCGAATTACCGGTTGATTTGATGTCAATGTCTAGCCACAAATTGTACGGACCAAAAGGTATCGGGGCATTATATGTTTGTCGTAAACCTCGCGTTCGTTTAGAAGCCATTATCCATGGTGGCGGTCACGAGCGTGGTATGCGTTCTGGTACATTACCTGTACACCAAATTGTTGGTATGGGTGAAGCTTATCGTATTGCAAAAGAAGAAATGGCAACAGAAATTCCGCGTATCAGAGCTTTACGTGATCGTTTATATAATGGCTTGAAAGAAATTGAAGAAACCTATGTAAATGGTTCAATGAAGCACCGCGTAGCAAATAATTTGAACATCAGCTTTAACTATGTTGAAGGTGAGTCGTTAATGATGGCATTACGTGATATTGCAGTATCTTCTGGTTCCGCTTGTACGTCTGCAAGTTTAGAGCCATCTTATGTATTACGTGCATTAGGTCGTAATGATGAATTAGCACATAGCTCAATTCGTTTCACTCTTGGTCGTTGGACCACCGAAGAAGAAATTGATTACACCATTAATTTAATGCATGGTGCAGTAGCGAAACTTCGTGAATTATCGCCACTTTGGGATATGTTCAAAGAAGGCATTGATTTAAACACTATTGAGTGGGCTGCCCACTAATTTTCAAGGCGGCTTGACCGCCTGATAGCAACTTATTTAGGAAAGGAAAATAATATGGCATACAGCGAAAAAGTTATCGATCATTACGAAAATCCACGCAATGTTGGTTCAATGGACAAAAAAGATAATTCTGTGGGCACCGGCATGGTGGGTGCGCCAGCTTGCGGTGATGTTATGCAGTTACAAATTAAAGTAAATGATAGTGGCATTATTGAAGATGCGAAATTTAAAACCTATGGTTGTGGCTCTGCGATTGCATCAAGTTCTTTAATTACGGAATGGGTAAAAGGTAAATCGTTAGATGAAGCAGGCGCAATTAAAAACAGTCAAATTGCGGAAGAACTTGAATTACCACCGGTAAAAGTTCACTGCTCAATTTTAGCAGAAGATGCTATTAAAGCCGCTATTGCTGACTACAAAAATAAACAAGGTAAGTAATCAAAGTGCGGTTGAAAATGACCGCACTTTATACTTCATATATGAGCGTCGAGAAATTAAGCTCTTAGAAAGGCGCAGTTGTCATGACGTTAGAGAAAAAAATTGCGATTGCTAGTGTGGCATTATGTTTGCTTACATCACTTGCATTTTCCATTTATTTGGTATTTGTAGCTTCCTATTTGGATGAAGCAGAAACTTCAGTTCGGATTCAGATATTTTTGGGTATCCTAGCTTTGTCTTGGGGAGCAATGATTGCATCGTTTATTTTATATACGAGATTACGTAGTGCAGCAGTATCAGCGGCAGCTTTGCTTGCATTTGCTATCTATGTGCTACTTATTTATTTATTTGTAAAAGATAGCGCTTCAGGTGGCGTATATATCTGGCTTGCATATTCTGTTTGGTGTGTAGTTTGCTTTGGATTATCAATTTTAATAGTGCTCTTTAAACCGGCAATTTTTACTTGCTCAGCAAAATCAGCATTTTTCTCAACACTCATTATCAACGCAGCTTCTTTATCAATTGTGATACTTTAGACTATGTAGGAACAATTTATGTCTATGACATTAGAGAAAAAAATGGCTATTGCTAGTGTGGCATTATGTTTGCTTACACCACTTGCACTTTTGCTCTATTTTGAGTTTACAAATTCCTATGAGATTAAAACCTCACTTCGGATTCAGTTATTTTTTCTTAACCTAGCTCGGTTTTGGACCCCAATGATCGCATCGTTTATTTTATATACGAGATTACGTAGTGCTGCTGTAACGGCTTCAGCTTTATTGGCTTTTGCTCTTCATGCATTACTTTCTTATTTACTTGCAAAAGATGGCGGTTTAGGTGGCGAATTTATCTGGCTTCTATATTCTGTTTGGGGTGTGGCTTGCTTTGTATTGTCAAGTTTAATTGTGCTCTTTAAGCCTGCAATTTTTATCCGCTCCGCAAAATCAGCATTTTTCTCAACACTCATTATCAACCTATTGGCGGCACCTTTAGCAATAATGATATTTAAAATTATGTAGGAATAGATCATGTCTATAACATTAACTGAAAAAGCGGCACAACGAGTTCGTACTTTTCTTGCAAACCGTGGAAAAGGCATCGGTTTACGCTTAGGTGTAAAAACATCAGGTTGTTCGGGTTTAGGCTATGTGCTTGAATTCGTTGATGTGCTCAACGATGACGATCTTGTTTTTGAGCAGCATGGCGTGAAAGTGGTAGTCGATCCAAAAAGCTTGGTTTATTTAGATGGCATTGAGCTAGATTATGTCAAAGAAGGCTTGAACGAAGGCTTTAAATATAACAATCCAAATGTGAAAGAATCATGTGGATGTGGTGAAAGTTTCCATGTTTAAGGAATAAAGATGACAGATCCTTTTGCTATTTTTGATTTGCCCGTTGCTTTCAATGTTGATCAAGCCCTTTTGTCTGAACGCTATTTAGTGCTTCAAAAGAGTTTGCATCCAGATAATTTTGTTACAGCAGATGCACAAGAACAACGAATTGCAATGCAAAAGTCGACAGAAGTTAATGATGCATTAAAAACCTTGAAAGACCCAATTTTACGTGCGGAAGCAATTATTGCGTTAAATACGGGCGAAGCACAGGATTTAGAACAAAAGAGCACGCAAGATGTCACATTTTTGATGCAGCAATTAGAATGGCGAGAAGAGCTCGAAAATATTGAGCAAAGCCAGGATGAGAATGCATTAGAATCCTTTGCGAAACGTGTTAAAAAAGAAACAAAAGAAATGTTGACCGCACTTGAAGCACAACTTAATGAGCAACAATGGTCAACTGCTGCACAATTCTGCGATAAATTACGTTTTCTAAAAAAATTGGCGGATGAAATTAGCCAAGTAGAAGAACGTCTACTTGAATTATAATCTTGAGGGCGTTTAATACGCCCTTTTCGCTATTGATAAATGGGCAGTCGCCCTCATACTAATGAAACCCGATTATGCAAACTTTAGAACAACTGACTGATGCCTCAAAATCTGCTTGGGGAACTATTTCCCAATGGATTGAGCATGCTCGTAATCATTGTGAAGTGATTAAAAAAGATCAATCTAGTGCAGAACGTGAGCTTTTCACCATGCAAATGCCCACTTCTTCTCCAATGGGCGCGGTAATTTATGAAACGGGTGGTATTTTAATTCACCATGGTTGGTTGCGTATATTGGGTTCAGGCAGTTTTAAATTACCACGTGGATTAATGGACTGGAATTTCAGCAAATCCTTTAATCAATCAGGTGATAAACCAAAATATTTGCTCGTTGCAGATGATGTCATTGGCGGTTATTTTGCCTTAAATGGTGGCTCTTTAGGTTCTAATCTCGGTAAGATTTATTATTTTTCACCAAAAGACTTAACTTGGCATGATTTAAATTTTACCTATACAGATTTCTTAGCTTGGACATTAAATGGTGACATTGAAGCATTTTACCAAAATCTGTTCTGGCAAAATTGGCAAGAAGATGTAAAACAACTTGATGGCAACCACATGATTGTTTTTACGCCAGAACTTTCGGAAGATAAAATAACTGATATTAATCAGCGTGAACGACGCGAAGTCAGCATTGAAACCCATTACAACGCAAGTTTCACCGAACAAGATAAATTTGCACAAGCTTATTCAGTGGCATAACGAGCCCTTAACGAATTAATTATTAGAGATAAAAAGAGATATGGCATTACTCCAAATTGCAGAGCCAGGACAAACGGCAGCTCCACATCAACATCGTCTTGCGGTAGGGATTGATTTAGGTACAACAAACTCTTTAGTTGCCGCAGTGCGTAGCGGTCAAGCCACCATTTTGAATGATGAACAAGACAGAAGCCTTGTGCCTTCAGTTGTGTATTATGGTGAAAATGAAAAACTTGTGGGTACCGAAGCATTTGCCAAAGCTGCAATTGATCCTAAAAATACGATTATTTCGGTTAAACGTTTGATTGGTCGTAGTCTTGCAGATGTGCAATCACGTTACACAAACTTACCCTATGAGTTTGTGGCAAGTGAAAATGGGTTGCCATTATTGGTCACACACCAAGGCAAAAAAAGTCCGATTGAAGTCTCTGCTGATATTTTATCTCGTTTAAATCATATCGCTGAACAACGCCTTGCTGGTGAGCTTTCTGGCGTAGTGATTACCGTTCCCGCGTATTTTGATGATGCTCAACGCCAAAGCACGAAAGATGCAGCACGTCTTGCAGGGTTGAATGTATTACGTTTATTAAATGAACCCACTGCTGCCGCAGTCGCTTATGGCTTAGATAGCGGAAAAGAAGGCGTCATCGCTGTTTATGACTTAGGTGGTGGTACCTTTGATATCTCAATTTTACGTTTATCTAAAGGCGTATTTGAAGTGTTAGCAACAGGTGGGGATACCGCTTTAGGTGGTGATGATTTTGACCATTTAATTGCAGATTGGATTGTTGAACAAGCGGGTATTAAACCACAAAATGTAAATGAGCAACGTGAGCTTTTAAGCTTAGCCACACAAACTAAAATTGCCTTAACAAGTGCACAAAGTGCGGTCATTTCTTGGCGTGGATTTGAAGGTGAGTTAAGTCGTGAGCAATTCAATGAATTAATTCATTCATTGGTTAAACGTTCTTTATTAACCTGCCGTCGAGCATTGAAAGATGCGCATGTTGAAGCTGAAGACGTACAAGAGGTGGTTATGGTTGGAGGCTCAACTCGCGTGCCTTATGTGCGTGAGCAAGTAGGAGAGTTCTTCGGTAAAACCCCATTAACATCGATTGATCCGGATAAAGTGGTCGCTTTAGGTGCGGCAATTCAAGCGGATATTTTAGTGGGCAATAAGAATGACAGTGATATGTTGTTACTTGATGTTGTGCCGCTGTCTTTAGGTATTGAAACCATGGGCGGTTTAGTGGAGAAAATCATTCCACGTAACACCACGATTCCAGTGGCTCGCGCACAAGAATTTACCACCTTTAAAGATGGTCAAACTGCAATGACTGTACATGTGGTACAAGGAGAACGTGAGTTAGTGAATGATTGCCGTTCTTTAGGTCGTTTTACATTACGTGGCATTCCGCCAATGGTAGCAGGTGCCGCACATATTCGTGTGACTTATCAAGTGGATGCTGATGGCTTATTAAGTGTGACCGCGATGGAGAAATCTACTAAAGTCCAAGCATCGATTCAAATTAAGCCTTCTTATGGCTTAACGGATGAAGAAGTAACGGCAATGATTAAGGCTTCGTTTGATAATGCACAAGATGATATGCAAGCTCGTGAATTAGCCGAGCAGCGCGTTGAGGCTGATCGTGTGATTGATAGTGTAATTGTGGCATTGCAACAAGATGGGGCGGACTTATTAACCGAATCTGAATTCCATCAAATTGAACATGCATTGAAACAATTAATGGATGTAAAAGAAGGTACAGATCGTCATGCGATTGCGCAGGGAATTAAAGCTCTTGATGTGGCAACTCAAGAATTTGCGGCAAGACGCATGAATAAATCCATTAATCAAGCACTGACAGGTAAATCTGTATCAGATATTGAGCAATAAAGTGCGGTTATAAATTAACGAGTTTTTATATTGAGGAAAGTAATATGCCAAAAGTGATTTTTTTACCAAATGAAGAATTCTGTCCAGAGGGTATGGTGGTTGATGCAGCCGCTGGTGATAACTTATTAGAAGTGGCACATAATGCGGGCGTTGAAATTCACCACGCTTGCGATGGTTCTTGTGCTTGTACAACATGCCATGTAGTTATTCGTGAAGGGTTTGATTCATTAAATGAAGCCAGCGATCAAGAAGAAGACATGTTGGATAAAGCATGGGGCTTAGAAATGGATAGCCGCCTTTCTTGCCAATGTGTCGTGGGCGATGAAGATTTAGTGGTGGAAATCCCTAAATATAATATTAACCATGCGAATGAGGCAGCCCACTAATGAAATGGACCGATGCCCAACTTATTGCAGAAGAACTTTATGATCGTAATCCAGATTTAGATCCTAAAACGGTACGTTTCACGGATTTGCATAAGTGGATTTGTGAACTAGACGGTTTTGATGATGATCCAATGAAATCTAACGAGAGTATTCTGGAAGCGATTTTGTTGAAATGGTTAGATGAATACGAGTAATCGATTCGATTAAAAAAGCGAGCTGAGAGGCTCGCTTTTTGTTTTGAGAATTTACCTCAAAATAAAACCGCACTTTATTACTAAAGTGCGGTTATTTTTATTGTTGTTTTTAATTATTTTTTCTTCGCATATTTTAAGGAGTCGATAGCAACCGCGAGGATGATAATGCTACCTTTAATGATATATTGCCAGTAAGGGTTTACACCGATGTAAGTTAAACCATAGTTAATTACGGTGAAGATGATAACACCCGTGATTACACCGATAACAGTACCCACACCACCAGCGAAAGATACACCACCTACTACGCAGGCAGCAATCGCATCTAATTCATACATGAAACCAAGGTTGTTGGTAGCACTACCGATACGACCAGCTTCTAACATACCACCGAATGCATAGAACATACCTGCAATCATGTAAATCACAACAAGGTTACGTGCTACGTTTACGCCAGATACTTTTGCTGCTTCAGGGTTACCACCGATAGCAAAGATATTTTTACCGAAGCGTGTTTTATTCCACATTACCCAAACTAAGAATGCACAAATCGCCGCATAAATAGTGATGTAGGATAATTTGAACGAACCAAGTCTGAAGAAGCCTTGTGCGAAGTTAGAGAAAGATTCACTGAAACCTGCAATTGGTGAGCCACCTACGCCATCATAGTAAAGTGAGTTGAAACCGTAAACGATGATCATGGTACCCATAGTTGCAATGAACGGGGTTACATTGAGATAAGCGATAACTAAACCGTTCACTAAGCCGATTACAGCACCTACAGCACAAACAGTCAGGATAACTACTGGAATAGGAATTTCACCTAAATCTGGGAACACGCGGTTCATGTTTTCCATAGATTGTAAGAGAGTCGCAGAAATAACCGCTGCTAAACCTACTTGGCGACCGGCTGATAAGTCGGTACCTTGAGTGATAAGCAAGCCTGCAACACCTAGGGCAATAATGAGACGGACGGATGATTGAGTTAAAATGTTACTAAAGTTGCGAACATTCAAGAATGTTGGATCTTGTGCGATGATGATGCCAAGTAAAATCAACAACACAAAATAAATCGCATTTTGTTTTAAGAAATCGAATGATTTATTTTTTGGTAAGGCACTCATAATTTGTTCCTTTATGATTTATAAATATTTTGCGGCAAGTTGCAAAATTTCTTCTTGAGACGTTTTTGCCGTTTCAACGATGCCGGCAACACGACCATTACTCATGACCAAAATTCGGTCTGTTACGCCTAATAGTTCCGGCATTTCTGATGAAATCATAATGATGCCTTTATCTTTTTTAGCGAGTTCTTGAATGAGCTGATAAATTTCAAATTTTGCCCCAATATCAATACCACGAGTTGGTTCGTCGAGCATTAAGATATCTGGCTGGGTTAAAAGCCAACGGCCGATAATGACTTTTTGTTGGTTACCACCAGAAAGCGATCCAATCGTTGTTTTGTGAGAAGGTGTTTTCACGTTCATCGCATCAATCACCCATTGTGTATCGCTCGCCATTTTTTTATTGCTGAGCAATTTCCATGGGGTGAGGTAAGATTTCATATTTGAAATCAAAGAGTTAAACTCAATGCTTAGGTTTGAATAAATCCCGGTTGAACGACGTTCCTCAGTCACCAAAGCAAAACCGTGGTTAATCGCCTCAAGTGCGGTATGATTTTTCACGATTTTTCCGTTGAGTTTGATCGTCCCTTCTTTTAATTCTCGTACACCAAAAATGGCTTCCACAATATCGGTTCGTTTTGCACCAACAAGACCTGCAATACCTAAAATTTCACCTTTGCGTAAATTAAAGGAAACATCTTGAATAGAAGGTTGGTTCACCGCAGTTAAATGTTCCACTTCAAGTGTGATTTCTTTTGGTACGTTAGTTCTTTCAGGGAAACGTTGTGTTAATTCACGGCCTACCATCATTGAAACAATTTCTTCCATGGTGGTGCCTTTAACTTGAACAGTATTGATCCATTTACCATCACGAAGAATGGTGATTTCATCACAAATTTTGAAGATTTCATCCATTTTGTGTGAAATATAGATAATGCCACAACCGCGATCTTTTAATTTTTGAATAATTTTGAAAAGATGTTCCACTTCTTTTTCTGAAAGTGAGGATGTTGGTTCATCCATAATTACGATTTTAGCGTTATAAGAGAACGCTTTCGCAATTTCGATCATCTGCATTTGTGAAACGGAAAGTTTGGCCACTTTTTCTTTTGGATCAACATCAATATCCAATTCATCGAAAATCGCTTTGGTATCACGATACATTTTGGCGTGATCCACAAAAGGACCTTTAAGTGGGTAGCGACCTAACCATAAGTTATCCATTACACTAGTTTGACGCACCAAGTTAAGTTCTTGGTGAACCATTGAAATCCCATTTTCAAGGGCTTCTTTTGATGTTTTAAAATCAACAGGTTTGCCTAAGAATAAAATTTCACCTTCGTCTTTTGCATAAATTCCGAAGAGGCATTTTAATAATGTAGATTTACCCGCCCCGTTTTCGCCCATTAAGGCATGAACAGAGTGAGAACGAACTGTTAGATTGGCGTGATCAAGGGCTTTTACACCGGGAAAAGACTTACTGACATTCGTCATTGTCAGTAGTACATCACTGTCTTGGGTTTGAGTTGTCATATCCAACCTCATCAAAAAGGGGGAAAGGGAATTTGGGTTTCCTTTCCCCCTAAAATTAAAGAAAAGCAATAGATTTTCTTATTTTAAGAATTCACTTAGGTTATCTTTATCCACACCAACATAAGGGATACGTACCACACGGTTTTCTAATTTCCATTGTGTACCTTCTGTTGCTGCTTTACCGTTAGCAAGGTTTGCAGAAAGTTGAACAACTGCTTTACCTTGGTTAACGCCATCGTTTAACACAGTACCAGCAATTTCGCCTTTCTTAATTAATTGAAGTACTTCTGGTAATGCATCTACACCAAAGATTGGTAATTTTTTACCGTGTGCTTTGGTTGCTTCTAATGCACCTAACGCCATACCGTCATTGTTTGAAATAATCATTTCAATTTCGTTAGCTTTAGAGCTAGATAACCATGCATCCACTTTATCTTTAGCCATTGCTGCATCCCACATACCGGTATCAATAAATAATTGCTCGGTTTGGATACCTTTAGCATTTAATTGCTCAATTACATATTTAGTACGTGCTTCTGCGTCTGGGTGGCCTGGTTCACCTTTTAATAATACATATTGGATTTTACCGTCTTTGTTTAAGTCGAAGGCTGGCATTGCTTTCCATTGTTTCGCAATTAAGTCACCTTGGATTAAACCAGATTCTTTCGGGTCTGTACCAACATAGTAAGCGTGATCGTAGCTACCAATTGCTTTTGCACCTGGGTCTTTATTGAAGAAAACAACAGGAATGTCATCTTGTTTAGCTTTCTTGATAACAGTTGACGCTGCTGCTGGGTCTACTAAGTTAATCGCTAAAGCTTTTACACCTTTAGAAAGCAAACCATCCACTTGGTCATTTTGAATAGATTGTGCATTTTGAGAGTCATTCATTAATAACTCAATGCCACCAAGCGCTTTCGCTTCTTTATCGATTTCTTTACGCATTAATGACATGAAGTTGTCATCATATTTATAAATGGTAACACCAATGCGGTTATCGGCTGCGAAACCTGAAGTTGCTGAACCTAAACCGATTGCTAAAGCGACTGCACTTAATACTGCTGTTTTTTTCATAAAAACGCTCCTA
>JAGZXE010000010.1:0-17056 GCA_018378615.1 Parahaemophilus parainfluenzae | reverse complement strand
CCTAATTTTATTTCAAAAGGAAAGAACAATGGCAGTTGTCGGTTTATTTTACGGTAGTGACACAGGTAATACAGAAAACATTGCAAAAATGATTCAAAAGCAATTAGGTAACGAACTCGTTGATATTCGTGACATTGCAAAAAGCTCTAAAGAAGATATCGAAGGTTATGATTTTTTACTTTTCGGTATTCCAACTTGGTATTACGGTGAAGCACAAGCTGACTGGGATGATTTTTTCCCAACCTTAGAAGAAATTGATTTTACTGACAAATTAGTCGGTATCTTTGGCTGTGGCGATCAAGAAGACTACGCAGATTATTTCTGTGATGCGATCGGCACAGTACGAGATATCGTTGAACCACGCGGTGCGATTATTGTAGGGAACTGGCCAACGGATGGTTATACCTTTGAATCCTCAAAGGCATTGTTAGATGATGGAAACTTTATCGGTTTATGTATTGATGAAGATCGTCAACCTGAACTTACTGCAGAACGCGTAGAGAAATGGACAAAACAAATCTACGATGAAATGTGTTTAGCAGAATTAGCTTAACCATCTCTAATTTAGCAAATTTAAGGGAACATTATGTCTGAAGAAAACATCAAATTACTCAAAAAAGCAGGATTAAAAATTACTGAACCTCGGCTCACTATCCTTGCATTAATGCAAGAGCATAAACATGAACATTTCTCAGCTGAAGAAGTATATAAAATCTTGTTAGAGCAAGGCAGTGATATTGGCCTTGCAACTGTATATCGCGTGCTTAACCAATTTGATGAAGCGCATATTTTGATTCGCCATAATTTTGAAGGCAACAAATCTGTTTTTGAGCTTGCGCCAACAGAACACCACGATCACATTATCTGTGAAGATTGTGGCAAAGTATTTGAGTTTACTGATAATATTATTGAACAGCGTCAAAAAGAAATCAGTGAACAACATGGCATCAAATTAAAAGCACACAGTTTATATCTCTACGGCAAATGTAGCGATATCAACAAATGTGAAGAGAAAAAATAATCTGTGCTAAAAAACAAAAACCTTAGGTTAAAACCTAAGGTTTTTTATTATCTCAACTAAAAGTGCGATCAAAATCGACCGCACTTTTGTACATTAAGCCGCTGATTTAATAATCACTTTTGAGTCATCCCAGAAATCAACTGGTGCATTTACCACTGGTTTAATGATACCCGCACGAATGGTGAAATCACCAAAGCCTTCGTTTGCATGATGCTCACTTGCCCAACGGCCAATCAGAGTATCAAGTTCACTGATAATTTCTGGAATCGTGATATTTTCTTTATAAAGACGTGGAATACGCACACCTTCACGATCCCCACCAATATGCAAATTGTAACGACCAATTGCTTTGCCCACCAAACCGATTTCCGCCAACATCGCACGACCACAACCATTTGGACAACCGGTAATACGGGTAACGATATAATCATCAGCCACATGATGTTTCGCCATCACTTTATCCAGTTCATCAATAAAGCTTGGAAGAATTCGCTCTGATTCCGCCATCGCCAATGGACAAGTAGGGAAAGAAACGCAGGACATTGAGTTTTCTCGTAATTTACTCACATCATCACGAATCAAACCATAATCACGCGCAATTTGCTCAATTTGTGCTTTATCCTCTTCCGCTACATTTGCCACGATCAGATTTTGGTTGGCGGTGATACGAAAATCGCCCTTATGAATTTTGGCAATTTCCAACACACCACTCAGTAATTTTTTCTCATCGTTATCCACCAAACGACCGCTTTCGATAAACAGGGTCAAGTGCCAGTTGTTATCAATGCCTTTTACCCAACCAATACGATCGCCACGTTCGGTAAATTTAAACGGACGAATCGGTTCAAATGGAATGCCCATTCGGCGTTCTACTTCGGCGCGGAAATTATCTAATCCCATGTTTTGAATGGTATAACGGCTACGTGCATTTTTACGATCGCTACGATTACCAAAATCCCGTTGGGTTGTCACCACGGCTTCCGCTGCTTTTAAGGTATATTCCAACGGCACATAACCCAGTTCAAGGGAAATATGCGGATAGGTTTTGGTGTTGCCATGTTCAAGGGATAAGCCACCGCCAGCCAAGACATTAAAGCCAACCAAATTGCCGTTCTCGTCTGCAATGGCGACAAAATCTAAGTCATTCCCGTAACAATCCACGTCATTGAGTGGTGGAATCACCACGGCTGTTTTAAATTTACGTGGCAAATAAGTTTTACCAAGAATCGGTTCTTCCTGTAAAAAATCATCGCTACTTTGGACTTTCTTACCATCAATCCATACATCTAAATACCCTCGTGTACGTGGTAACAGATGTTCTGAAATTTTCTTCGCATATTCATATGCCTGCTGATGCAGTTTCGATTCAATTGGGTTCGAGGTACACAACACATTACGGTTCATATCTGAAGCCGTTGCAATGGAGTCTAATCCCAAACTATGCAATAAACGATGCATGGTTTGTAATTGGCTTTTCGGCACACCGTGATATTGGAAAGTTTGACGGTTAGTCAAACGGATCGAACGATAATAGCTGTGTTCACGGGCGAATTTATCCAATTCAATCCATTGAAATGGTTTAATGATCCCTCCCGGTAAACGGCAACGTAACAGCATAAATTTCAACGGTTCGAGTTTTTCCTCTGCACGTTCGGCGCGAATATCACGATCGTCTTGTTCATACATACCGTGGAAACGGATTAATTGAAAGTTATCCCCACGGAAACCACCGGTTAAGGAATCTTCTAAATCATCTAAAATCGTACCGCGTAAAAAGTTACTGTCGGTTTTTAAGCGTTCATTGTCAGAAAGCGGTTTCTCTTGCCATTCCAAGCCTTTTTGTTTGTTTTGCTCTGTCATTTTTTCACCCCACAAATCTAGTACACATCGCGTTGATAACGTTTTTCTTCACGCAGTTCATTTAAATAATCTTCTGCTTCATCCGGACTTAAATTACCTTCTTTAGCAATGACGTCGAGTAATGCTTGTTCCACATCTTTTGCCATTTTTGATGCATCACCACAGACATAAAAATAAGCGCCCTCTTGTAACCATTGCCAAAGTGCGGTCGAATTTTCACGAATTTTATCTTGCACATAGATCTTCTTCTCTTGATCACGTGACCAAGCAAAATCGTATTTATGCAAGAAGCCATCTTTGGCAAATTGTTGCCATTCGGTTTGATAAAGAAAATCGCTGGCAAAATGCGGATTACCAAAAATCAGCCAGTTTTTCCCACTCGCCTCATCGGCTACACGTTGCTGCATAAAGGCACGGAATGGCGCCACGCCGGTACCAGAACCAACCATGATAATTGGCTTAGTCGTGTCATTTGGCAGACGGAAATTATCGTTATGTTCTACAAATACGCGCACAGCGCCATCTTCTTCTACGCGATCTGCTAAAAAGCTTGAGGCTGCGCCACTACGTGCTCGACCTTCATATTCAAAACGTACCACGCCAACGGTTAGATGCACTTCTTCCCCAACCTCTGCTGGAGAAGATGAAATGGAATACAAACGAGGCGTTAAAGGACGCAATAATGAAACCAGTTGTTCCGCGGTTAATTTTGCAGGAAATTTATGTAACACATCCACAATCGGTGTGCGTTGAACCAATTCTTGCAATGCTTGATTATCCGCAACCAAATCGTTTAACTGTTCGTTATGCGCCAAGGCTGCATAGCCTTTCACAAAAGCCGGCGTGTTTTGAGTAAGCTCTAAATGCGATAAAAGTGCGGTCGAAATAGTTTGCGCTTTTTCCTCAATTGTCACTTCTGTAGTAGGATCAATCTGTGCGAGCGATAAAATTTCATCGACTAACTTAGGATCATTGTCAAACCATACACCGAGTGCATCCCCCGCTTGGTAATGAAGATCCGAACCTGCTAAATCAAATTCTAAATGACGCACATCTTTATCCGACTGACGACCGGTAATTTTCTGGTTAGTGATTAACGTTGCAGGAAATGGATTGGCTTTATTATATTGGCTTTCTTTGGCTACCAGTGCGGTTGTAGCTGTAGCAATACTTTGCACAACCGGTGAAGCCTGCGCAGCCTTTTCTTTTACGATAGCCACAATATCTCGGATCCACTGTTCCGCGGTTGCACTGTAATCCAAATCTGCATCCACTCGTTCAAATAAACGCGTCGCGCCTAATTCGGCAAAACGCAGATCAAAATCCTTGCCTGCTTGACAGAAATTTGGATAAGAACTATCCCCTAATCCCAACACAGCAAATTGCAGTTCGGTGAGTTTTGGTGCTTTTTTACCGTTTAATAACTTATGCAATACCACGCCTTCTTCTGGTGGCTCGCCTTCACCTTGCGTGGAAGTCACTAAGAGCAGGTATTTTTCATCTGCAATGGTTTTCGCTTTGTAATCTTTTAAAGCGACACGTTTCACGGCAATACCGGCTTCAGTAAGCTCTGCAGCAACTTTATCCGCAACCGATTTGGCATTGCCGGTTTGTGAGCCTGAAAGTACTGTAATTGAAAAAGGTTCTGCCGAAAGTGCGGTCAAATTTGCTGCCAAATGTTGCCCTGCGACCTGTTGTTCTACACCGGAAGCTTGCGACCATGCATAACCGGAAAGCCATGCCAATTGAAGAGGCGTTAGCGTTGGTAAGAGATTTAGTATTTCTGTTGGTAATGGATTGTTGTGTTGCATAAGTTTCCCCACAAGAAAATGAGTAATATCAGTAAATTCACATTAAGAAAGTGCGAGTTAGAGAATCATACCGGCTGCTACTGTGTTATAAGTTGCTTCATCAACTAAAATAAAGGCACCACCAGCAATATTTTCTTTATAAGTTGTGGCAACAATCGGTTTCTGTAAACTTAAACGCACTCGAGCAATATCATTCATCTTTAAGGCTGTAGTACCACTTTCTTGTTCGAGTGTATGAACGTTTAACACGCTTTCAATTTCACTGATTTTGGCAAATACGGTTTGCGTACCATGTTTAAGTAAATATTTACGGGCAGTATTTAGTGGGCGTTCATCAAACCAACAAATTGTGGCTTCAAGTTGCTTTTGTGGTGTAAGTGGTGAACTTTCATCTACAAATAAATCACCACGAGAAATATCAATGTCGCGATCTAAACGTAAGGTAATCACTTCCCCGGCCACCGCCTGTGTCACTTCACCTTTTGGCGTAATAATCTCGGTCACTTTAGCGGTTAATCCATTCGGTTCAATTCGAATAGCCTGTCCCAGTTGCACGGAACCATGCTCAATTCGCCCTTGATAACCGCGGAAATCATCGGCTTTATCCGCATCCTGACGCACCACTAATTGCACGGGGAAATAAAAATCAGCATTAGAATGGCTCACTTCATCTACACTTGGTAAATTTTCTAAAATGGTGAGTAAAGGTTCGCCTTGATACCAAGGGGTGCTTTCACTTGCATATACTAGGTTATCGCCAAGCAATGCAGATACCGGTACAAAATGTATATCTTTTAAACCAAGTTGTGCCGCCAATTGACGATACGCCTCCACAATGGCATTGAATTTTTCTTCGCTGTAATCCAACAAATCCATTTTGTTTACTGCCACTAAAATGTGCGGGCAATTTAATTGACGTAAAATCGCTGAATGACGTTTAGTTTGTGGTAAGAGTTGTAACGGTTTCTCATTAAAATTCAGCTGAGAAGCATCGATTAAGACGATTGCAGCAGATGCCGTACTTGCTCCTGTCACCATATTACGTGTGTATTGCTCATGTCCTGGGGTATCGGCGATGATGAATTTACGTTTTGCCGTAGAGAAATAGCGATACGCCACATCAATGGTAATGCCCTGTTCACGTTCTGCTTCTAAACCATCTGTCAAAATAGAAAAATCAATGGCTTCTTTATTACCTTTCTCTTTTCCTGCGTTAAGGGTTTTGATTTGGTCGGTCAATAACGCTTTGCTATCGTAAAGTAAACGGCCGATTAAGGTACTTTTCCCGTCATCTACACTACCGGCAGTAATAAAACGAAGTGGAGTTGAATGTTGTGTCATATTTCTTCCTTATATTCTGTTAATTATTCTTTTGTATTTCGTCATCTTCGAATAATGGCCCCATATCAATCGCTTAAGCCATTTAACTGGAGCTTGCTCTTTGTTACTTTCTGGCGTAGAAATACTAGAAATACCCTTCTTTTTTCCGTTTCTCCATGGCGGCTTCGCTGGCTTGGTCGTCTAGACGAGTCGCGCTGCGCTCAGAAATGTCGGCAATAGCGGTTTCTTCAATAATTTCTAATGGTGTTGATGCGGTGCTTGCCACCGGACAGGTACAACTAATATCGCCTACGGTGCGAAAACGAACATCCAATACTTCGCTGACTTCATTCGGCAATTTAGGTGTTAATGGCGTCACTGGCACTAACAAACCTTTACGACGTACAACTTCGCGTTTATGGCTGTAATAGATCGGAGGCAATTCCAAATTCTCACGAGCGATATATTGCCAAATGTCTAATTCCGTCCAGTTGGAAATCGGAAACACTCGCATATTTTCACCTTTATGCAATTTAGCATTGTACAGAGACCATAATTCCGGACGTTGTGACTTAGGATCCCATTGGCCGAATTCATCACGAAACGAGAAAATTCGTTCTTTAGCACGAGCTTTCTCCTCATCACGACGAGCGCCGCCCATCAAGGCATCAAATCCATTCTCTGCAATGGTTTCTAATAAAGTCACTGCCTGTGCCGCATTACGCGAATCAGTTTCTTTGCGCAATACCACCGTACCTTTGGCAATAGAATCTTCCACATGCCCAACGACTAAGCGCGCATTAAGTTTTGCCACTTGCTCATCTCGAAATTGGATCACTTCCGGATAATTATGACCGGTATCAATATGCACCAATGGAAACGGTAAATGTACCGGACGATCGCCTAACTGGAATGCTTTACGGGCTAATGCTAGCAATACCACCGAATCCTTTCCACCGGAAAAAAGCAACGCCGGGTTTTCACATTCCGCAACGACTTCACGAATAATATGAATCGACTCAGCCTCGAGCCAGTCTAGATGTTGGTTGTTGAGTTCAGTTTTTGTCATGTTTTGCTTCCTATATTTTTCTACTTATGTAATCCACATTCCTTACTATCTTTACTCTCCCACCACCAGCGGCCAGCGCGAATATCTTCGCCCAGTTTAACTTGGCGGGTACAAGGTTCACAGCCAATGCTTGGAAAACCTTGATGGTAAAGATCGTTATAAGGCACATTGTTCGCTAAGATATAAGCCCACACATCTGTTTCTGACCAATCAAAAATAGGATTGTATTTATCAATACCACGAGACTGATCTTGCTCAGCAAAAGGGAGCGCAGTACGTGTGGCCGATTGTTCACGACGTTGCCCGGTCAGCCACGCATCTGCGCCTTGAATCGCGCGATTTAACGGTTCGATTTTACGGATATGGCAACACTCGCGACGTAATTCCACGCTTTCATAAAAAGCAAATTTCCCTTTTTCTTCCTCGTAGCGAGTCACTTCATCAGCAATCGGCTGAAAGCGTTCTATTTGAAGATGTGGATAGACTTTCTCAAGGTTGTCTAATAAATTTAACGTATCTTGATGAAGTAAACCGGTATCTAAAGTAAAAATACCAATATCTAAGTTTTCACGCGCAATGACATCGGTAATGACCATATCTTCTACGGCTAAACTGCTGGCAAAACGTGTATCATGATGGTTATCAGCTATTTGATGTAAACGTTGCTTCAATGTGGCTGTTTTTTCTACCAAACGATCTTGTACATCAAGGCTAACAAGTGGAATTTGCCAAAAAGTCGGTTTAAATAAACTCATCATCCACTCCTTACGCCACTTGACCGATGCTTAAACTTTCTAAGGTAAAGTGCGGTTGTTTTTGACTTTGTTTTTCTTCGCCAAACCACGCTAATTTTTCGTGTAATTTCACCACTTCACCCACCACAATTAAGGCTGGTGTCTCTGCTTTTTCCGCTAATTCAGCTAAATTTGCAAGTGTGCCAATCGCTGTTTTTTGAGTAAGTTGAGTGCCTTGACTAATAATCGCAACAGGCGTATTCGCAGCGCGGCCATATTGTTGTAAACGTTCAGCAATGACTTGCGCTTTTAACGTCCCCATATAAATGACTAAGGTTTGATGACTTCTTGCTAAGGTTTGCCATTCAATATCAGAGGCATCAGCTTTACGATGACCGGTCACAAAAATGGCGCTTTGTGTATAATCTCGGTGAGTTAATGGGATGCCAGCATAGGCTGTTGCGCCAATGCCTGCTGTAATACCGGGTACAACAGAAAATGGAATTTGATGTTGAGCTAATACTTCTAATTCTTCGCCACCGCGTCCAAAAACGAAAGGATCACCACCTTTTAAACGAACAACTCGCTTGCCTTGTTGAGCAAGGGTTAATAACAATTGGTTGGTTTCTTCTTGTACGACAGAACGACCATTGGCACGTTTCCCCACAAAAATACGTTCTGCATCACGGCGAATTAAAGAAAGAATCTCATCTGAAACCAAAGCATCGTAAAGCACCACATCGGCTTGTTGGATTTCCTGTAAACCATTAAGGGTTAGTAACCCAGCATCGCCAGGACCGGCACCCACTAAAGAGACAAAACCACCTTGATAGTTACTTTCTAGCTGTTCAGCTAATTCCTCTTCAGCTTGTGCCTCTTGTTGATTCTTAACAAGACTAGCAAAACGTCCACTAAACATTTTTTCCCAAAAACGGCGACGTTCAGTAACCGATGTCAATTTTGCTTTCACTTGATCACGCCATTTGCCGGAAATCTCAGCAATTTTGCCCAAATGTTGTGGCAATAATGCTTCTAGCTTTTCACGTAATAAACGGGCTAATACCGGCGCCTTTCCACCACTCGAAATCGCGATTTGGATCGGATTTCGATCAATAATAGAAGGGAAGATAAAGCTACAATGAGGTTGATCATCCACCACATTGACTAATTTATGTTGGATTTCGGCTAAATGGAAAATACGGTGATTTAATACCTCATCATTTGTTGCCGCGATCACTAACATCACCGTTCTCATTTGTTCGACATTAAATTCTTTGGCAATCCATAGCACTTTATTTTGACGTTCAAGCTCGCTTAATTCCTCATTTAATTGGCGAGCAACAATACGGACTTGAGCATTTGCTTTGAGCAACAACCCAACTTTACGAGCAGCCACTGAACCACCACCAACAACAAGTACCGGACGACCGGTTAAATCAGCAAAAAGTGGAAAATAATTCATGGGTATCACTCCTATTTATTCACTTTATCAGCACGTTGTGCACTGACATATAGACGATCAAATAAGCCGTTATCGACAAAATGTTGAGTATTAATCGCATCCCACGAACCAAAACGTTGGTTCACATCAAATTGATTCACTTCTGGAAAAACTGCGGTCGTTTTAGCAATAATTTTTTTATCTGTCGGCCGAAAATAATTTTTTGCGGCAAGTTCCTGTGCTGGGGTTGACCATAAATAACTTAAATAATCACGGGATAGCTGATGCAAACCGTCTGCCTCGGTATTTTTATTCACTTCCGCTACATAAATTGGTGTGTATGCGGTAATGCTGGGATATACCACTTCAAAACTATTTTCACCTAACGTTTTAGCCGCAAGTGCGGCTTCATTTTCCGGAGCAATCAATACATCACCGATATTCCGTTGTGTGAAGGAAATACTGGCACTACGCGCTCCCGCCTCTAAAACAGGTACATTTTTAAGTAAACGCCGCATAAAATCCTGTGGTTGCTGACTATGTTGTTCGGCATAAGCTAAGGCAGATAAATAAGCAAAGCGCCCGTTCGCGGAGGTTTTAGGATTAGCAAACACCACTTTCACATCATCCCGTACCAAATCCGACCAATCTTGGATATGTTTGGGATTGCCCTTTTTGACTAAAAGAACCATTACTGAACCAAAAGGAACGGCACCATTCGGTAATACCTGCTGCCAATCAGCATTTACTAAGCCTTTTTTGACTAAAGCTTCGATATCATTACTTTGTGTCAGAGTCACCACATCTGCCGGTAAGCCATTTAACACACCTAGCACCTGTTTACTGGCGCCGCCATGCGATTGTAAAATCATCACAGTGGAAGGAAATTGGCGCAGAAACTCAGCGTTATACTCCTTATAGAAATCACGAATTACATCATAGGACACATTCAGTAATACGGTTTTCGGCTGGGAGTTGGCATGCCATAACACACCGCCAAGGAATAAAGAAAGTACTGAAAATAAAGCAATTTTTTTCATTTCAAAGCTCTCCGTTTATTCCCTTTAATTTCGTGTGGCTAAATTTATATCGTAAAAATCTAGCGACAAAAAATAACGAAAATGCATTTTATAGAACAAAATGAAATATAAATTACAGATATAATTGGTTACTTATTTTATTTTGGAATATGAAATAAATTTCCGTTCTTTGTCATAGGCTCAAAGAGCGGTTATTTTTTTTGAGCATTTCAAAAGCTGACAAAGTTTAGGTATTTATCTATGGTGAAGGTGGGAGAATGAAAACCGTATTACCAGGATTTAAACGAAGTATGTTAATTACATTAGCCTGGCTCGGCTCAATGGTATTGTTGCCATTAACATTGCTTGTGCTCACCGCCTGGCAGTTAAAATGGGCAGATATCGTTCAAATCATCACGAGTGAACGAGTGATCTCATCCTTAACGCTATCCTTTGAAATGGCGGCAATCGCGACGTTAATTAATATCGTTTTTGGCTTTTTATTGGCATGGGTTTTAGTGCGTTATGACTTTCCCGGTAAGAATCTCGTCAATGCGTTAGTGGATTTACCTTTTGCTTTACCCACTGCCGTTGCTGGTATCGCACTTGCCTCGCTTTATGCTCCGACTGGACTGATTGGGCAATGGCTAAGCCATTTAGGGATTCAACTCGCTTATACTCCAAGTGGTATTGCGATTGCGTTGATTTTTGTCAGCTTGCCTTTTACCGTTCGAGCGATTCAACCCGTATTAGCAAATCTCGATCCTAGCTATGAAGAAGCGGCTCAAATTTTAGGTGCATCCAGATTAACAACGTTGCGAAAAGTCATTATCCCAGCGGTATTGCCTGCATTAATAGGCGGTGCAGGTATGGGATTTGCGCGATCGCTTGGTGAATATGGCTCCGTCATTTTTATTGCGGGTAATGTGCCACTCGTCTCAGAAATTGCACCATTGATTATTATGTCAAAACTTGATTTGTATGACGTGCAAGGCGCATCTGTGGTTGCATTATTAATGCTTGCCATTTCATTTCTGTTGATTTTATTCATTAACTTAGCGCAATGGTCTGTTGCCAAACGCATTAGTCCAATTCGATAAGAGGTATTTATGAAAACCCAATCATGGCAAAAATGGATATTAATTCTGACCGCACTCAGTTTTTTTACGATCATCTTATTGCTCCCATTATTTACCGTATTCTATTCAGCCCTTGAACAAGGGATTGGGCTATTTTTTGCTGCATTAAAAGAACCAGAAGCCTTAGCAGCTATTTGGCTTACGATTAAAGTCTCGTTAATTGTATTACCTATTAACATTTTTATCGGTATGGTTATGGCTTGGGCTATTGCTTATTTTGACTTTAAGGGGAAAAGCTTATTAACCACACTACTCGACCTCCCCTTTTCCATTTCACCAGTGGTTGTAGGATTAATGTTCTTACTGTTGTTTGGGTTAGATGGACTTTGGGGCGCATGGCTTGCTGAACACCATATTCGTTTTATGTTTGCAACACCAAGCATCGTTATCGTGACTTTATTCGTCACCTTTCCACTTATTGCAAAATCATTAATTCCAACTATGTCAGCCCAAGGTACAAGTGAGGAACAAGCTGCGTTAATCTTAGGTGCATCTACTTGGCAACTTTTCTGGCACGTAACGCTACCGAAAATAAAATGGGCATTAATTTATGGTGTGATTTTAAGTAACGCTCGTGCAATGGGTGAATTCGGTGCCGTAAGTGTTGTATCTGGGCATATTCGCGGTTTGACTAATACAATTCCGCTTTATGTAGAAATTAGTTACAACGAATATCAATTTGTTGCCGCATTTGCTTGCGCCAGTTTATTAGCATTAATCGCAGTGGGAACACTGGGATTGCAAAACGTAGTGAGATATGTGGAAAAGAAAAAAATCCAAGAATAACAACAGGAACACAATACATGACAATCAAAATCCAGCAACTAAACAAACACTTTGGACAGTTTCATGCGTTGAAAGACATCAATCTCAGCTTTCCGGAAAATCAGCTAACCGCCTTGCTTGGACCAAGTGGTTGTGGAAAAACAACGCTATTACGGATCATTGCCGGATTAGAATTTGCTGATAATGGACACATTTGGTTTGGTGAAAAAGAGGTGACTCAACTTTCAGCTGCTGAACGAGGTGTTGGCTTTGTGTTTCAGCATTATGCACTATTTCAAAATATGACCGTCTTTGACAATGTCGCTTTTGGCTTAACGGTGAAACCTCGTAGAGAACGTCCCTCTGCAGAAGAAATTCGCGAAAAAGTCACCGCACTTTTAAAGCTAGTAAAACTTGAATGGCTAGCCGATCGCTACCCTAATCAACTTTCTGGAGGACAAAAACAACGGATAGCATTAGCTCGCTCCCTTGCTGTTCAACCGAAAGTCTTACTACTTGATGAACCCTTTGGTGCATTGGATGCTCAAGTTCGTAAAGAATTACGCCGTTGGCTGCGAGAATTGCAACATGAACTCAATGTTACCAGCATTTTCGTTACTCATGATCAAGATGAAGCATTAGATATGTCTGATCGCATTGTGGTGATGAATAAAGGTCAAGTGGAGCAAATTGATGAGCCTAGCCAAATCTATCATGCACCACAAACCCCTTTCGTCACACAATTTGTGGGAGATGTTAATGTGTTCCACGGACACATTGATCAAGGCAATTTAGTCATTGGTGAATTTGCTCATAATTTACAAACACATAGCAATGCGACTCATGCCGTTAATAACCAATCTGCAACAGCTTATATTCGCCCTTACGAACTGACGCTTTCACGCGAATCTCATAATGCCTTAGCGAGTGGTACGATTCGTCATATTAATGCTATTGGTTTTATCGTGAGAATTGAAGTGGAAAGCTCGCAAACAGCACAACCAATTGAGGTGATTCTTACCAAAGAAAACTATCTCAACGCGCAGTATAAAATAGGTGATCACATTTATCTCGTGCCGGATAAATTAAATCTATTTCAAGAAATGAATATTTAGAAAGGCAAAAGTGCGGTCAAAATCAACCGCACTTTTTTACATTTAAAGGAGAAAATTATTTTTTACCTAATTGTGGTAAAACGGAATCTTTACCCGCAGTTAATAAACCCACTTGAGAATAGATACTTAATTTTCCGCGCGTATCCGCTACATCTAAATTACGCATGGTTAATTGGCCAATACGATCAATTGGATTAAATGGTGCATTTTCCACTTTTTCCATACTTAAACGTTCTGCCGCATAAGTTAAGTTTGGTGATTCAGTATTTAAGATTGAGTAATCATTACCACGACGAAGTTCTAATGTCACTTCACCTGTCACCGCACGAGCAACCCAACGTTGTGCTGTTTCACGTAACATTAATGCTTGTGGATCAAACCAACGACCTTGATATAATAAACGACCTAAACGTAAACCGTTGATACGATATTGTTCAATGGTATCTTCATTGTGAATACCAGTCACTAAACGCTCATAAGCAATATGGAATAATGCCATCCCCGGTGCTTCATAAATACCGCGTGATTTGGCTTCGATAATACGGTTTTCAATTTGGTCTGACATGCCTAAACCGTGACGACCACCGATACGATTTGCTTCAAGGAAAAGCTCTACAACGTTATCAAATGTTTTGCCATTTAATGCAACCGGCACCCCTTCTTCAAAACGAACAGTCACTACTTCTGGTTTCACTTCAACATTTTCATCCCAGAATGCCACGCCCATGATTGGCTTCACAATTTTAATGCCGCAATTTAATTCTTCTAAGTCTTTCGCTTCGTGAGTTGCACCTAACATATTAGAGTCAGTTGAATAGGCTTTTTCTACTGACATTTTGTAGTCAAAACCATTTTCGATTAGGAACTGTGACATTTCAAAACGGCCACCCAACTCATCAATAAATTGCTGATCTAACCACGGTTTATAGATTTTTAAATTTGGGTTAGTTAATAAGCCATAACGATAAAAACGTTCAATATCATTACCTTTGAAAGTTGAGCCATCTCCCCAGATATTGACATCATCTTCTTTCATCGTTGCAACAAGCATGGTTCCTGTTACCGCACGACCAAGTGGTGTGGTGTTGAAATAGGTTGCACCGCCAGTTGTAATATGGAATGCACCACATTGAACAGCAACAATTCCTTCATGAGCTAACTGAGCACGACAATCAATTAAACGTGCATTTTCCAACATATCATCGGGATTTGGATAACGATAAGCGAAGCCTAAATCTCGACAAATTTTATCTGCCATAATGATTCGTTTCGGATCCGAATCACTACATTCAAATTGTGGTGTGAATAAATCATAACATGCAGCTGCTTTTGTGTAATATTCTGCTCGCGTAGGATGAACAGGGGCACAAAGATGGTAAGTTCGCAATCCATTTGGATTCATGAGTAAGGCGCTAATAGCCTGGATACAATCCTCAAGATGCACCAAATTAACCGGTGAATTACCCTGTTTTAAATTGCGTTTTCCTGCTAAGAATTTAACCGGATGACGTTGTTTACCAATTAATCCTGCGAGTCGAAGAATATCGCAATGAGATATTTCTGATTGGAATAAACACTGCTCGGCTTTTATCAGTGTTTTGCCAATTTCTGTTTCAGCTGAAGGTTGAGAACTTTCATCAAATTGCCCCGAAATATCAGGAAAAACAGAAGTTGAACTGGTAAAAATCAAGTGCTGTACACCTTGTTTCTTTGCTTGATTAGCTAAAAAAGCAAGATGTTCACAATACTGTTGAGAAGAAAAACGGCTAGGTGGTAAGGTGATAATGAGGGCATCCACATCAAAAAGAGATTGAATATTATCAGGCAAACTACTCATTTTTTCTGAAAAAGAAAAAGGATAAGCTTCAATGCCTAACAGATGCAATCGTTGAGCATCCGCTAAGGATTGTTTTGAGCCTTTTACACGCCAACCGAGTTTTTTTAAGTGTTGCGCCAGCGGTAAACCTAACCAACCTAAACCAACTATCGCAACAGATTTCATTTTCTTTTATTCACAAATTTTATCCGCAAAAATCCCTGCTATTCTAAAGCATAGCAGGGAGATTGTTAATGTTATTTTGTTAATAAATCCAACGCCTCTTGATATTTAGCAACTGTTTTTTCAATCACTTCTTTTGGTACTTTAGGCGCTGGCGGTTGTTTA
This sequence comes from Parahaemophilus parainfluenzae, assembly GCA_018378615.1. Classification (GTDB taxonomy): domain Bacteria; phylum Pseudomonadota; class Gammaproteobacteria; order Enterobacterales; family Pasteurellaceae; genus Haemophilus_D; species Haemophilus_D parainfluenzae_X. The sequence continues at coordinate 1,598 of JAGZXE010000010.1, read as the reverse complement.
TTCCAACCACTTTGCTCTAACCAATCTCGTACAAATTGCTTATCAAATGAGGGCGGATTTGTTCCTTCTTTATAAGTATCAACTGACCAAAAACGGCTAGAATCCGGTGTTAATACCTCATCCATTAAAGTGAGTGTGCTATTTTCATCTAAACCGAATTCAAATTTAGTATCACAAATAATAATACCTTTAGTCAGCGCATATTTGGCAGCCTCAGTATAAAGCGCAGTCGCTTTTTCTCTCACTTGTGCCGCTAATTCTGCGCCAATTGCTTTTTCACATTCTTCATAGCTAATATTAATATCGTGATTACCCACTTCTTCTTTACTTGATGGCGTGAAAATTGGTTCAGGTAATTTACTTGCTTCAATTAATCCTTCCGGTAATTTCAAACCACAAATGGTACCCGTTTGCTTATAATCTTTTAGCCCGCTACCTGTTAAATAACCACGCACGATAGATTCAATTTTTATTGGTTTCAAACGCTTACATACCACTGCTCGATCTTTTACTGAATCAGCTTCTTCTTTTGGTAACACATCATAAACTGAATCGCCTGTAAAATGATTCGGCATAATATGAGCTAACTTATTGAACCAAAAATTGGAAATTTGAGTCAAAATTTCACCTTTGCGTGGGATAGGATCATCTAAAATCACATCAAATGCAGACAAACGGTCACTGGCTACCATTAACATTCGTTTATCATCGATCTCATAAAGATCACGCACTTTCCCTGAATAGATTTTTTTTAGACTAAGTTGTGTCATTGTTTGCACCTTTTATTATAAGAATAAAAAATCGGCACATATTATACCGCATTTCTTACGCAAACGTTTGCTTTTTTTTGTCAAAAATTTTTAAAGAAAAAAATTACAGAGTCATACACCTAAATAAGCTATAGATAACGAAAGAAAAACAATTTAATTTGAGCTAAATCTGAAAATCAGCGACAATACAGCATTATTTAAAACAGAAGAAACAAGACAAATGAGTTATCCATTAGAAGAAGTGAATAAACGTCGCACATTTGCGATTATTTCCCACCCTGACGCGGGTAAAACCACCATCACCGAAAAGGTATTGTTATACGGCAATGCCATTCAAAAAGCAGGCTCTGTTAAAGGTAAAGGCTCAGCACAGCATGCAAAATCTGACTGGATGGAAATGGAAAAACAACGTGGTATTTCCATTACGACTTCTGTGATGCAATTCCCTTACAATGAATGCTTAGTGAATTTATTAGATACGCCGGGACATGAGGATTTCTCGGAAGATACCTACCGCACTTTGACGGCTGTGGATAGCTGCTTGATGGTTATCGACTCGGCAAAAGGGGTTGAGGAACGTACCATTAAATTAATGGAAGTGACCCGTTTGCGCGATACGCCAATTATCACTTTCATGAATAAACTTGACCGTGATATTCGCGATCCGATGGAATTATTAGATGAAGTGGAAAGCGTATTAAAAATCCATTGTGCACCGATTACTTGGCCGATTGGTTGCGGTAAATTGTTTAAAGGGGTTTATCATTTATATAAAGATGAAACCTATCTTTATCAAAGTGGACAAGGCTCTACTATTCAAGAAGTACG
>JAGZXE010000009.1:0-14916 GCA_018378615.1 Parahaemophilus parainfluenzae | reverse complement strand
ACATTGTTAGATTGCTCATCAATAGATTGAGATTCTGGTTTATTGTTTTCTGTCATAAATTTTCCAAATTAATCGACTATCAAACTGAGAAGTTGAAATCATAGTTAAAAACACTGCCGCACCGAAATAAAATGCCGCAGGGCCTACGGTAAAATTAATAATCTGTCCACGTGTCACTAACGACATCATCAAGGCTAACACAAAAAGATCCAGCATTGACCAACGTCCTACAAAGTGAACGATATGTAATAGCCGCATTTGCCATTTAATTGAATGTCTCCATTTAAAATGCACGCTTGCCAGTAAATACAACATAATCAGGATTTTGCTTACGGGCACAAAAATACTGGCGAAGAATACCACGAAAGCAACAAAATAGCTGCCCATGCTTATAAATGACATTACACCCGACATCAAGGTATCTTGTGACAAACTTCCTGTCAAATAAACGCCAGATATTGGGAGCAAGTTTGCAGGGAAAAGCATGATAATCCCCGCCACTAATGTCGCCCAAACACGTTGTAATTTTACACTCTCTGGTATTTCAATAAGCGATGCACAACGTGGGCAAATGGCTCGATGACGGTGATCGTATTGTTGATCTTCTTTTAAAAAAGTGTAATTGCAAGCGGTACAAAGCTCTAACGGTTTATCACTTTTGGTAACCGGTTTCTGATCGGGATAAAAATCATGCCATAAGTCATCTAAATTAATTTTAATAAACAATAATGTAGTTAAAAGTGCGGTAAAAACAAAAGCAATTAAATACACATCCACTTCTAATGTGGCATATTCGCGCACTTTAAACATGGTAACAGCCAGTGCAACTAAATAGACGTCGAACATCACCCAAGGCTTAATATAACCCACAAATAATAAGACATTACGTGGCTTAATTTTGAGTAATTTAGAAAGCTGCAACATAATGACTAAAATCGCAAAAGACACCGGCATTAAAATCGCACAGATAAAAATCATAAATGCGGTATAGGCATAACCACTCACCGCCATTTTCCAAATCCCTTTCCAAACAGAAGCATCAATTTTTGTGCCCAGTAAATCTAGACTCAATAAAGGATAGCCCAAAGCAAATGGCATTAAAATTAAGATAGAAAGAGCGATTAATGAGCAACGCTTAAGTGACCAACGGCTACCCGATTGCAATTTCTGATGGCAACGCGGACATTGTGCATATTCTCCCGCTTGCGGACGACAAACAGACACCGTTGCGTCGCATCCAATGCAACGCACAAGTTTATAAGTAGCATGGGTAAAATCAGGTGTTTTTGTCATTATTTCATCAAAAATTTAAAAAGTGGGCTATTTTAGCCTTAATTGAGGGGATTTGTGAAGTTATACATCTGTACTAGAAACGGAATTATTCCGCCAAACCATTGTCAATCCTTATAAAAGTGCGGTAAACTGTGCAAGTTTTTATTTTTTATCCTAGGAAAACGCAGAAATGACAGATTCTCAAGTTGAAGCCCAAGCGGAAAATAATGCTGAAGGCGTTCAAAAATTAACTGATACAAAAGCGATTATTGCATATCTTGTGGAAAAATTCCCGCTTTGCTTTATTGCAGAAGGTGAAGCAAAACCATTAAAAATTGGTCTTTTCCAAGATCTTGCTGAAGCATTAAAAGATGATGAACGTGTCAGCAAAACTCAATTACGTCAGGCTTTACGTCAATACACTTCTAACTGGCGCTATTTACACGGCTGCCGTGAAGGTGCTGAGCGTGTGGATTTATACGGCAGCCCTGCTGGTGTATTAGACGCGGAACACGTTTCTCATGCTGCACAACAATTAGCAGAAGCAAAAGCTAAATTTGCAGAAAAACGCAAAGCAGAATTAGCAGCGAAAAAAGCACAACAAAAACGACCTGCTCGTAAACCAAATTCAAATCAAGCAACTCGCAAACCAAAAGCCCCACAAGTAAAACTAAGTGCGGTTGATTTCACAACACTTTCTGCGGGTAGCAAAGTGAAAGTAAAAGTGGCTGAACAAGCGAAAAATGCGACCGTATTAAATGTGGAAAAAGATGGCGCACGCGTAGAACTGGAAAATGGTTTAGTGATGACAGTCACCGCAGATCGTTTATTTGCCTAATAATTTATTTCTTATCGGGAAAGGTTAAATGAAATTACATACAACCAAAAGTCTTATTGCGACAGCAATTTTAGGTGCGTTATTTCTTCATTCGTCTGACACATTTGCTGTACAGCCGAAATTAAAGCAAAGTGATATTACGATTCCTTCGGCAACTGATGCAAATCAGTTGGCAACGAAGCGTGCAACGACACGTTTAACCCAATCACATTATCGTAAATTCCAGCTTGATGACGCCTTTTCCGAAAAGATTTTTGATCGTTATATTAAAAGTTTAGATTATAGCCATAACACCTTTTTAAAATCAGATATTGATGATCTACGTGCTAAATATGGTTCAAAATTAGATGACCAACTTAATGAGGGCGATCTTTCAGCGGCATTTGCTATTTACGATCTGATGATGAAACGTCGCTATGAGCGTTATGCTTATGCTCTATCTCTATTAGATAAAGAACCTGATTTAAAAGGTAATGATCAAATTGAGATCGATCGTGAAAAAGCCGCTTTCCCAGCAACGGAAGAAGAAGCGAATAAGCTTTGGGAAGAACGCGTCAAAAATGATGTAATCAGCCTGAAATTAAAAGATAAAAAATGGCCTGAAATTAAAGAAAAACTCACTAAACGTTACAATTTAGCGATTCGTCGATTAACTCAAACCAAAGCGGATGATATTGTTCAAATTTATATTAATGCTTTTGCTCGAGAAATCGACCCACATACAAGCTACCTTGCACCACGTACTGCAAAAAGCTTTAATGAAAGCATGAACCTTTCTTTAGAAGGGATTGGGGCAACATTACAATCTGAAGATGACGAAACCAGTATTAAGTCTTTAGTACCAGGTGCGCCGGCTGAACGCAGTAAGAAATTACAAGCGGGCGATAAAATCATTGGTGTGGGCCAAGAAAAAGGCGAAATCGAAGATATTATCGGTTGGCGTTTAGAAGATATCGTTGACAAAATCAAAGGTAAAAAAGGAACAAAAGTTCGTCTTGAAATTGAACCTGCAAAAGGTGGAAAAAGCCGTATTGTAACCCTAGTTCGCGATAAAGTACGTATCGAAGACCAAGCAGCCAAACTCACCGTTTCTAAAGTAGAAGGGGAAACAGTTGGGGTCATTAAAATCCCAAGTTTCTATATTGGCTTAACTGATGATGTGAAAAAATTATTAGTGGATGCTGAGAAGAAAAAAATTGGCGCCTTAATTGTAGATCTTCGTGAAAATGGCGGCGGTGCGTTAACAGAAGCCGTTGCATTGAGTGGTTTATTCATCACTGATGGTCCAGTAGTACAAGTTCGTGATGCTTATCAACGTATTCGTGTACACGAAGATGACGACAATGCTCAGCAATATAAAGGACCATTGTTGGTAATGATTAATCGTTTCAGTGCATCCGCCTCTGAAATTTTTGCTGCGGCAATGCAAGATTACAATCGTGGTATCATTATTGGGCAAAATACCTTTGGTAAAGGTACCGTACAACAAAGTCGCTCATTAAACTTTGTTTATGATTTAGACCAAACACCACTTGGTGTATTGCAATATACTATCCAAAAATTCTATCGAATTAATGGTGGTTCAACCCAATTAAAAGGTGTCGCTGCAGATATTAATTTCCCTGAAATTATTGATGCCAAAGAAATTGGTGAAGAAAAAGAAGATAACGCATTACCTTGGGATAAAATTCCACCGGCGACTTATTCTGAAACCAATAAAGCACGTAAAGATGTTGAAGCATTAAATGAAAAACATCTAGAGCGTATTGCAAAAGATCCTGAATTTATTGCTTTAAATGAAGATCTTAAAATCCGTGATGAACGTCGTGAGCGTAAATTCTTATCATTGAATTTCCAAGAGCGCAAAGCGGAAAATGATAAAGATGATGCGAGACGTTTAAAAGATCTCAATGATCGTTTTAAACGTGAAGGCAAAAAAGCATTAAAAGACATTGATGATTTGCCAAAAGACTATGAAGCACCTGATTTCTTCTTAAAAGAAGCGGAAAAAATGGCAGCTGATTTAGTTAAACTTAATGCGAATCAACAAAAAGTGGATGCTGAAATAAAACAAGAAGCGGCAAAAGCAACAAAATAACGATTATTTTGACCGCACTTTAGCAGATGAAAAAAACTGAAGTGCGGTTATTTTTTATGAATATTTTTAAAGGTACAGCAATGTTAAAAGGAACAATGAAATTAAGCGCATTAGTCTTATCATTATCAATGATGACGTCAGGTTGTGCATTAGCTGAATGGGCTAAAACAGTTGGACAGCCTCAACAAGCCGAAAATAAAGGCGTTGATATGTCTAAATTAAGTCCAGAAGAGCGAGCAAAACTTGAAGCTGAAATCAAAGAAGATCAAGCTCGTCTTGCCGCTGAAAAGCAAGCGATGCTAGAGATGTCATTAACGCATGAAATTGGTGAACAAAATCTACAGTTCAAACCAATTTTGGCTAAATTATATGCCGATAATAAATATGACCTAATGTGGAAAGACAAGGCGGCTGAGAAACAATTCCTACGTGAATATGCAGCCATGGTGGCATCTGGTATTTCTAAACGTTCAGCTCAATCGTTAGTTAATTTACATAACGCTGAAAAAACGGGCGGGCTCACCTATGATGTATTATTAAGTGATGCTTTCCTTGATTACTTGTATTACAGCAAGAACGTCAATCAACAAGCACAACGCTGGTTATACGCAACGAATGCTTATAAACCAGAATTACCAAATCAAGAAATTATTGACCAATGGCAAAGTGCGGTTAAAAACAATGCTGTTTCTGGTTTTATAAACGGATTATCTAACCATAATCGTTTATATCGTGAAACGGTACAAGCACTTCCATCGATGATTTCAGCTTCAGGTATTTCTGCAATGGGTAAAAAACTTGCCCTTAATGCACAACGCTTACGCGTTATTCCTGATTTTGAAAATGGAATCTTTGTTAATATTCCAAGCTATCAATTGAAATATTATCGTGATGGCAAAGCGATTTTAGAGTCACGTGTTATCGTGGGGAAAAATGAACGTCGTACACCAGTGATGTACAGCCGTTTGAGTAATGTAGTTGTTAATCCACCTTGGAATGCCCCAACACGTTTAATCAATGAAGATATTTTACCGAAATTAAAACGTGACCCTGGCTATGCGGCAGCACACAACTACTCTATTTTGGATAGCAAAGGTAATACTATCGATCCTTACTCAATTAATTGGGGTAGCATCGGTGATAAATTCCCGTACCGAATCCGTCAAGCAGCTGGCGACAGTGCACTAGGTAACTATAAATTTAATATGCCAAGTTCTGATGCGATTTATCTTCACGATACACCAAATCATAGCTTATTCAGCAAAAAAGACCGTGCATTAAGCTCAGGTTGTGTACGTGTAGAAAAATCCGATCAACTTGCCTCTATTCTGTTACAAGAAGCTGGCTGGTCAGAAGATAAAAAACGTAACGTTTTAGAAAGTAAGAAAACAACTTCTGCAAACATTCGTACAAATGATCCTGTATTCTTATATTATGTGACTGCATGGGTTGAAAACGGCCAAACACAAGTTTTACCTGATATTTATAAATACGACGATGCCGCGACGTTTAATGGTATTGACTGGGCTGTTGTAAAAAAATATCTTTAAACAATGTTCACACTAGAACTTTTTAAAGAAAAAATTGTCTAGGGTGAGAGATGGGTAATAAAAGAGACTAAAAAATGGGTAACATTGATAAAAATCGTCGTAAATGGCTTTCATTAGGCGGCATCGTTTTGGGCGCAAGTATGATGCCGACTACGGTGTTGGCGATGGTCTCTACTCCTAAACCTCGCATTCTCAGCTTCTATAATGTCAACACCAATGAACGATTAAGCGGTGAGTTCTCTGCAACGACTGGATTTAATCGCTCACTACTTGGAAAACTTGATTATTTCATGAGAGATCGCCGTACAGACCAAGTACGCCGAATGGATCCAAATCTCTTCATGAAGTTTTATCATTTACAAAGTGATTTAGGTTTACGTACTGCACAAATTGATGTGATTTGTGGCTATCGTAGTGCCGCGACAAATGCCATGCGTCGTAGACAAAGTCGTGATGTAGCAAGCAACAGCTATCACATTAAAGGCCAAGCGATTGATTTTAAAATCCCTGGTGTACCTTTAGCAAAATTACGCCAAGCAGCCGAAAATCTTGATAGCGGTGGTGTAGGATATTATCCGTATAGTAATTTTATTCACGTGGATACTGGCCCTGTAAGAACATGGCGTGGTGCATAAAAAACAGTTTAATTTTAGACCGCACTTTAGTGCGGTTTTTTGTTATCAACGATAAGGAAAAAAGATGAATATTGAAATTATTCCAGTTACAGCCTTTCAGCAAAATTGCTCTCTTATTTGGGATGATGAAAAAAATGCGGCAATTATCGATCCTGGTGGCAATGCGGAAAAGCTTATTCAACGCATTGAGGAATTAGAATTAAACCTAAAAGCAGTCTTATTAACGCATGGCCATCTTGATCATGTTGGTGCTGCAGAAGCGATTCGCGATCATTTTAATATTGAAATCTGGGGCTCACAGGAAGAAGATCGTTTCCTTTTTGAAAGTCTACCACAACAAGCTCAGCAGTTTGGTTTACCTTATATTTCTGCGTTTACACCTGATCGCTGGTTTAATCAAGAAGGCGAAAAAATTCAAATTGGCGCATTTACCTTTGAAATTCTTCATCTTCCTGGTCATACACCTGGCCACATTGGTTTTATTGAGCATGAAAAAAATATTGCTTTTACTGGCGATGTCCTTTTCCAAAACAGCATTGGGCGTACAGACTTCCCTCGTGGGAATTTCGATACATTAATCTCATCAATCAAAAATAAATTATTTACATTAAATGATGATATGGTTGTTGTTGCAGGACATGGCCCTTACACAACTATTGGACAAGAAAAACGAAGCAACCCGTTTTTGAAGTAAAGATCTGAATTTTGGGTAAAAAAAAAGCTCCTAATTTCTTAGGAGCACCAAAAAGGAATTTATGAATAAAATCTCTAAAGTTTAGCTTTATCAAAGGAATCTCGATAAAACACTGACGATTATATTGACACTTTCTGACAAATGCAAGCTTTTTCTTTACACAGATTTACAATTCTTTACAGTTTGCTATTTTTATAATCACTTCGACGGCTTTTTCCATCCCTTCGAGGGTAACTAATTCATGCTTGCTATGGAAATTATAGCCGCCAGTAAAGATATTTGGGCAAGCTAATCCTTTTTCTGCTAAAAATGCCCCATCCGTTCCACCACGTATGGGTTTATGATTTGGAGTAATACCGCAAGCTTTCATTGCTGCATCAGCAAGTTTAATCGCCTGTGGAACATTTTTGACAGTGTCATACATATTTTTGTAACTGTCTTCAATCACACATTCCACGGGCTCTTTCAGGCTTTTCTCTCTATTAAATTTTTCCACCAGTTGATAAATAAACGCCTTGCGTTGCTCAAAATTCACTTGGTCAAAATCTCGAATCAGATAATGTAATTCAACTTTCTCAATATCCCCTTTAAAATCATCTAGATGGAAAAAACCCTCTTTTCCTGATGTTTTTTCGGGGACATCATCTTTTGGAAAACCTTGTTGAAACTCACAAGCTAACGCAAGCGCATTCACTAATTTGTTTTTAGCATAACCAGGATGAATGCTCCGACCTTTAAAGGTAATTTTTGCCGTCGCGGCATTAAAGTTCTCATACTCTAACTCGCCGACCTCTCCACCATCTATGGTATATGCCCAATCACAAGGAAAATCCTCCAATGGAAAATAATGCATTCCTAAGCCAATTTCTTCATCAGGCGTAAATGCAACCCGAATATTGCAATGTGGGATATTTTCTCGTTGCAAGACAGAAAGTGCGGTCATAATTTCTGCGATTCCGGCCTTATTATCTGCACCAAGTAAAGTAGTTCCATCTGTCACAATCAAGGTTTTGCCAATAAGCTGATGTAAAAATGGATAATACACGGGACTAATAAACTCTTCTCCTAAACCTAATGCAATATCTCCTCCCCGATAATTTTCGATCACTTCAGGTTGAACATTTTTACCGCTGCATTGAGGGGAGGTATCTAGGTGGGAAATAAAACCAATAGTGTGTGTTAAATCAGGATGATTTGAAGGCAAATAAGCAGTCACGACCGCATGCTTAGTCACATTGACATCTTGTAAACCTAGCTCAATCAATTCTTTCTGCAAATGCAAAGCCAACTTCATTTGCCCTGGTGAACTTGGTGAATGTTTTGCAGAAAATTTAGATTGCGTATCAAAAGCGACATACGTTAAAAATCGCTCTAATAATTTATTATTATCTTGTTCTTCCATTTCGAAATTCTCCTTTGTTTTACTGCTAGTCTAATCCTAAAAATCCTTGCAGTTCTTGATATATAACAAGAAAGTGAAGAGTTATAAAATTTTCTGAAAAAAGTGCGATCAATATTTCAATAAAATTTTTCCTAAAAACACGATTAAATCCTTTTCATCATTAACAATTCGCTATATCATATCCGTTCAATTTTATGTCGCCCCTGCATCATTTTTGCAGGTTCATTTCTACTCAGTACCGATTAAATTGGTGAAATTAGGGAGAAAACCAAAGCTAGTGGAAAATCTGGTTCAAAAGCCTATTATTGAGCTTCGTTCAATCAAAAAATCCTATGGTTCTAACACAATTATTAATGATTTTAATCTAACCATTAATAATGGTGAATTCGTCACAATTCTTGGCCCATCAGGCTGTGGTAAAACGACAGTATTGCGTTTATTAGCGGGTTTAGAAGAGTTAGATGAAGGTCATATTATTTTGGACGGTGAAGATATTACTAATGTTCCGGCAGAAAAACGCCACATTAACACCGTGTTCCAAAGTTATGCGTTATTCCCGCATATGACTATTTTTGATAACGTGGCTTTTGGTTTGCGTATGCAAAAAGTGGCAGAAAGCGAAATTAAACCTCGCGTTCTGGATGCATTGCGTATGGTGCAATTAGAAGAAATGGCCGACCGTAAACCTGCTCAACTTTCTGGTGGTCAGCAACAACGTATCGCGATTGCTCGTGCTGTTGTGAATAAGCCAAAAGTGTTGCTACTTGATGAATCTTTATCTGCGCTGGATTATAAGTTGCGTAAACAAATGCAAAATGAACTTAAACAATTACAGCGTCAACTTGGCATTACCTTTATTTTCGTTACTCACGATCAAGAAGAAGCGATCACCATGTCTGACCGTATCGTCTTGTTACGTAAAGGTAAAATTGCACAAGATGGTTCACCACGTGAAATCTATGAAGATCCAGCCAACCTATTCGTCGCTCGCTTCATTGGTGAAATCAACGTATTTGATGCAACTGTGATTGATCGTAAATCTGACGATGAGCTACTTGCTAATGTAGAGGGTCGAGTATGTGATATTCACACCAGTATTTCTGCTGAAAAAGGTCAAAAACTACAAGTATTATTACGTCCAGAAGATATTGTGATTGAAGAGCTTGATGAAAATGAGCACTCAAATGCAATTATTGGTCGCATTGTAGATCGTACCTATAAAGGGATGACACTTGAGTCTACGGTCGAATTTGATCACAACGGCAAACGCGTATTAGTGAGCGAATTCTTTAACGAAGATGACCCACATATGGATCACAGCGTTGGTCAACGTGTAGGTATTACATGGCATGAAGGTTGGGAGGTTGTACTCAACGATGAAGATAATCAATAATAAATTCCAGAAAATTACTGTTGCAATTATCTTCAGTTGGTTAATCTTCTTTGTGCTAATTCCAAACTTATTGGTTTTAACCGTAAGTTTTTTAACCCGAGATGGTAGTGACTTTTATGCTTTGCCATTTACTTTAGATAACTACACTAACCTGTTTAATCCGCTTTATGCACAGGTTGTGTGGAATTCATTGTATATGTCTGGTATTGCGACGATTATTTGCTTACTCATTGGCTATCCATTTGCCTTTATGGTCAGCAAAATTAATCCGAAATATCGTCCATTTTTGTTATTCCTCGTGGTATTGCCATTCTGGACAAACTCACTTATTCGAATCTATGGGATGAAAGTATTCCTTGGTGTGAAAGGTGTGTTAAATACCATGTTAATGGATATGGGCATTTTGAGTGAGCCTATTCGTATTTTAAATACCGAAGTAGCTGTAATCATTGGTTTAGTGTATCTCCTTTTACCATTTATGATTCTTCCACTCTACTCTGCTATTGAAAAATTAGATGGACGTTTATTAGAAGCGGCAAGAGATTTAGGCGCGAATGCGGTTCAACGTTTCTTCCGTGTAATTTTGCCATTAACCATGCCTGGTATCGTAGCGGGTTGTTTATTAGTACTACTACCAGCAATGGGCATGTTCTATGTGGCAGACTTACTTGGTGGTGCGAAAGTGTTATTAGTTGGTAACGTAATTAAGAGTGAATTCTTAATTTCCCGTAACTGGCCATTCGGTTCGGCAATCAGTATCGGTTTAACCATCTTAATGGCATTGTTGATTTTCGTTTACTATCGTGCAAATAAATTGTTGAATAAGAAAGTGGAGTTAGAATAATGAGTCGTTTACTACGTAATATTTTTATGTTTGTGGTATACGCTTATTTGTATATCCCAATTATTATTTTGGTGACTAACTCCTTCAACGAAGACCGCTATGGTTTAAGTTGGAAAGGCTTTAGCTGGAACTGGTATGAACGTTTATTTAATAACGATACCTTAATCCAAGCTGCGTTCCACTCTGTCACTATTGCCTTCTTTGCTGCAACGTTAGCCACTATTGTGGGCGGTTTGACCGCAATTGCACTTTATCGCTATCGTTTCCGTGGTAAACAAGCGGTAAGTGGTATGTTATTTATCGTCATGATGTCACCAGATATCGTAATGGCGGTTTCTCTACTTGCCTTATTCATGGTTGTAGGGATTTCGTTAGGTTTCTGGTCATTATTATTGGCACACGTAACATTCTGCTTACCTTATGTTACCGTAACGATTTTCTCGCGTTTAAATGGCTTTGATGCAAGAATGCTTGAAGCAGCAAAAGATTTAGGTGCTAGCGAAGTCACTATTTTGCGTAAAATTATCCTACCGCTTGCCTTACCGGCAGTGGTATCTGGTTGGTTGTTAAGCTTTACTATTTCATTAGATGATGTTGTTGTATCCTCTTTCGTAAGTGGTGTAAGCTATGAAATCCTACCATTGCGTATCTTCTCTCTTGTAAAAACAGGGGTAACACCAGAAGTAAACGCGTTAGCAACGATTATGATCGTGCTTTCATTAGGATTAGTAATTTTAAGCCAATTAGTCGCACGTAAAAATAATCATTAAACATTGATATAAAAAGGTTTCACAAATCTTTTAAGATCAAATAGAATACGCCCTGACGCACAATCAAGGCGTTTTTTTATACCTGCATTAATGCAGGTGGTTTTTTACCCCTCTTTTACGGAGAACAAAGAAAAATGAAAAAATTTGCAGGTTTGCTTACTGCCGGTTTAGTTGCCGCTACATTAACTGCTTGTAACGACAAAGAAGCCAAGTCTGATGCAACAAAAGCACAGGCTCCAGCAAATGATACTGTGTACTTATATACTTGGACTGAATACGTACCAGATGGTCTTTTAGATGACTTTACAAAAGAAACTGGTATCAAAGTTATCGTAGCAAGTCTTGAATCAAACGAAACCATGTATGCCAAAATGAAAACCCAAGGCGATGCTGGCGGTTATGATGTTATTGCACCATCTAACTACTTCGTATCTAAAATGGGACGCGAAGGCATGCTACAAGAATTAGATCACAGTAAATTACCTGTTATCAAAGAATTAGACCCTGATTGGCTCAACAAACCTTATGATAAAGGCAATAAATACTCGCTTCCTCAATTGTTAGGTGCACCGGGTATTGCATTTAATACCAACACCTATAAAGGTTCTGATTTCACTTCTTGGGGTGATTTCTGGAAGCCAGAATACGCAAACAAAATCCAATTATTAGATGATGCGCGTGAAGTGTTCAATATTGCGTTATTAAAAATTGGTCAAGATCCAAACACTAAAGATCCAGCAATTATCAAGCAAGCTTACGAAGAGTTGTTAAAACTACGTCCAAACGTACTTTCTTTCAATTCTGATAACCCTGCAAACTCTTTCATCTCTGGTGAAGTAGAATTAGGTCAGTTATGGAATGGTTCTGTACGTATCGCGAAAAAAGAACAAGCGCCATTAAATATGGTGTTCCCAAAAGAAGGTCCTGTACTTTGGGTTGATACTTTAGCTATTCCTAAAACCTCTAAAAACCCAGATGGTGCTCACAAGTTAATTAACTACTTGCTAGGTGCAAAAGCGGCGGAAAAATTGACTTTAGCGATCGGTTACCCAACAGCTAACCTTGAAGCGAAAAAAGTGCTTCCAAAAGAAATCACTGAAGATCCATCTATTTATCCAACAGCTGAAATTCTTCAAAAAAGCCACTGGCAAGATGATGTAGGTGATGCGATTCAATATTACGAACAGTATTACCAAGAATTAAAAGCAGCAAAATAATGCGTTTTTAAGTGATAACAAAAAGTGCGGTCAAATTTGGCCGCACTTTTTTATATTTACCGTTCTAGAAGAAACTATTTATAGCGTTTTTTTGATGCGTTTTTATCTTGCTCATGTAACCGCTCCAGTTTTTCTTTAATTTGAATTTCCATACCACGATTAGTTGGGAAATAATACTGAGTATCTTTCAGTTCTGGTGGGAAGTAATTTTCTCCGGCAGCATAAGCATTTGGCTCATCATGTGCATAACGATATTCAGCACCATAGCCTAATTCTTTCATTAAAGCCGTTGGCGCATTACGTAAATGAGGTGGCACATCGAAATCAGGGAAATCTTTTGCATGTTGCTTTGCTGCATTAAATGCGTTGTAAACGGCATTACTCTTCGGTGCTACGGCTAAATAAATAATAGCTTGAGCAATAGCCCGTTCTCCTTCATAGGCGCCCACTCTCGTAAAACAATCCCAAGCTGCGAGAGCTACTTGCATTGCTCTTGGATCAGCATTACCCACATCTTCTGAGGCAATCGCTAATAAACGTCTTGCAACATAAAGAGGATCGCCACCAGCAGTGATAATTCGTGCATACCAATAAAGTGCCGCATCTGCTGCTGAGCCACGAATGGATTTATGTAAAGCAGAAATCAAATCATAAAAACGATCGCCTTGTTTATCAAAACGTGCTTGTCGTTCTCCTAATACTTCTTTCAACAAAGTGTGGTCTAATTTTTTACCGTTTTCAGTTTCAGAAGCCATATCCACCATCAGTTCAAGGCAATTTAAAGCCAGGCGCGCATCACCATTCACATATTCGGCTAATACCTGTAGTAAATCCTCTTCTAAAATTAACCGCTCTTTACCTAATCCTCGCTCAGGATCAGAAATCGCCTGTTGCAGAACTTGTTCAATTTCAGCAACTGTCAATGACTTAAGGAGATAAACTCTCGCACGAGAAAGTAAGGCATTATTTAATTCAAAGGAAGGATTTTCCGTTGTGGCGCCAATAAAAATAATCGTACCATCTTCAATATGTGGCAAAAACGCATCTTGTTGGCTTTTGTTAAAGCGATGCACTTCATCCACAAATAAAATCGTTTGGCGATCTGCAAGTCGATTTTGTTTCGCTCGGTCAATTGATTCTCGAATTTCTTTTACGCCACTTGTTACCGCTGAAATTCTTTCAACTTCCGCATTGATGCGCTGAGCTATAATTTCCGCCAGCGTTGTTTTACCTGTACCTGGAGGTCCCCACAGAATCATAGAATGAACATGCCCTGCTTGAATTGCTTTACGAAGCGGCTTTCCTTCCCCAATTAAATGCGTCTGCCCATAATATTGTTCCAAATTTGTTGGACGCATACGGGCAGCTAAAGGGCGAAAGTCATTTTCAGCAAAATCAAAATTAAGATTAGACATATTCTTTCCTTAATAAGCAAAAGGTGTGAAGATTATCATTCACACCTTATGGATTATTTTTTACCTTTACGTTGGTCATCCAATTCCACGCCTTTCGGTACGCTAAATTGGAATAAGCTATCCGCTAAGGTTTGATTTGTAATGTTGCGCAACACATAAAGATTGGTTTGACCATCTTTTTCTGTGGTGCTGAAATTTTTTAACACACCATTTGCATCTACGCGAATATCAAATTGTTTAATATTGCTATTTTTCGCTTTTGGTTTTAACACAAAGGTATCCGCACTCTGCGTCACTGAATACTGATTCCAGTGGCTTTTATCATTACTGGTTAAAAGCACGAAAGGGGTATTATTTACCGCGTCCTTCACCCATTGCGCGGTCACTTGTTGCACAAATGGATCGTAATACCAAAGGGTTTTACCATCTGCAATAATTTGTGTTTCTTGTGGTGATTTGGTATCCATACGGAAAAGATTTGGACGTTTAATTTGAAGTTTCCCACTTCCTTGTTGAACGTTTTTACCACCAGCAGAAGTCACGGTTTGCGAGAAATCAGCACTTAATACCGTCACTTGATTTAAACGATTTTGTAGCTCATCTGCGGCGTCAGCAAAAGCAAAGTTACTTGCGCTTAAAAGTGCAGTAAGTGCGGTCATTTTTAATAATGTTTTTTTCATTCTACTTTCCTTTTTGTAAAGTGAAACTTAAGAGAATTAATATTCGGAACGTCGAGCTAAAATTTCTCGTTTTCCATTTTTCATTGGGCCTAAAATACCTTGTTCTTC
>JAGZXE010000159.1:0-2654 GCA_018378615.1 Parahaemophilus parainfluenzae | reverse complement strand
CCCGATTCTTCTACTAATTCAATCAGTTTTTTGATTTTACGAATGTCCATACGTTCTTCCTAAAAATAATAATGAATTGTTAACCGCACTTTCAGAATTGATTTCCAAAGTGCGGTCATTTTGAAACCTGTTTTTTTGTATCGGCAAGATTACCGCAAAATCATGAACTTTGCGATAAATTTCTGCGAAAATCTGTAAATTTTGTGAAATTTTATGCTTTTTTATTTAAAAAATCTAACGCAAATTGGAGAGCAAACTCATAGCCTTTTACACCTAAGCCACAAATCACACCTTCAGCCACATCACTAAAGTAAGAATGATGACGGAATGGCTCGCGTTTATGTACATTAGACAAATGAATTTCGACAAAAGGAATTGACACCGCAAGCAACGCATCGCGCAATGCAACACTGGCCATTTAACAGCAAAATATTGAATTTTTTTGACATTTTCACATCCTTTAACTTGTGCGAATTATAGCGATTTTTTGTGTAATGGTGGTCGTATCTCTAGATAATTTTGGTAATAAATTCTGAATTTAGATCAATTAACGGTAAATCTGAGCCCGGCCATGCTCGTAATACCTGATGTTGCATCAAATTAAATGTATCTAATCCTGGCATCACGTTAGGCGTATATTGCGCAGCGATACGAGCGAGTTGTGTTAATCCAAGACTACTTTCAAGGCTCGAGCTGATCACTGCTTTTATGCCTAAACTATGCGCTTGAGCAATCAGCTTTTGACAATCTTGCAACGAGCCAATCAATGTTGGTTTAATCACAATGGCGCTTAAGTGCGGTTCTTTTTCTACAAGAAAATCTGGCTCACGCACACTTTCATCCCAAGCAATATTTATGCCTGTTTGCTCTGCAAACTGGCGGCTTTCTTCACGGGTTTTACAAGGTTCTTCCAAAAATTGAATACGAGATCTATGTTGCGGTTTTACTTTCTCCGCAAATTTTAACGCCTTTTCCAAGGTCCATTGACGATTCGCATCTAGACGTAATTGCAAATCAGGAATGGCTTCAAGAAACATATCCGTAATCAAACCATCACGATTCGCTTCATACATACCGACTTTGATTTTAGCGACTTTGTCACCTGACATTTGATTAAGTTCTGCATATAACTCATCAGGATCGCCATAGCACAACGGTGCAGTATGATAGTTGCCTTCCTCATTTAAATAACGTTTCATCTCATCCATCGCCGTGCTAATACCGAAGGCAACTGAAGGATAACAACCGTCAAGTGGAACTCTTGGCGCTTCGCAGCTTGCCTGACACCAATTTGTCAACCATTCAATGGCTTGCTCTTGCGCTTGTTCGATGTTTTCTTCACTAAACCCAGGTAAAGGTGCAATCTCTCCCCATCCATCACGGCTACAAGAAACACGCACAATTAGCCCCTCACGGCGTTTTAAAAAACGTCCACGTAAAATTAATTGGCTGTCGACGGGAATAGAATAACGATAAAGATTAAATGATTTGGTTTCCATCTTATTCTCCTTGATGACAAAAGTGCGGTTAAAAATACACAGATTTTAACCGCACGCATTCTATTTAAAAGGCACTTGTTTCATAAATAATTTACGTTTTACTCTCATAAATTCGTTTATGATTCTTTCAAAGACTGAAAATTTCATTTGATTTTCACAAACCGACTCTCTACCTTTTTGCAAACTACTTTCAAAAGGCTTATCCGGATTCACAACAAAATCTTGCACACAAATCCCTGGTGAAAGCTGAACCACTTTGTAATCCTTTAAATTCAAAAAATGCTCAAAGATAAGAGAATCAATGGCCACCTCAAGGGGTTTATTTTTCACCTGTTCGAGAAGATATTTAGCACCTTTCGCTGTCACGGTATAACCCGCCGTTCCTGATTGCTTAAATGTTATGGGATAAATCTTTCTATCATACTTTGCTGGTCTAGGCGCGCGAAATACCATTCTTCCATTAGCTTCAAGCTTCAATACATCAATATCATCAGGCAAATAATCGACTTCTAACAGCTCTTTTGCATTCTCGCCTAAGTAAATATCATCTTCAAAAATATTGATATAATCCAAGCGCTTTTCTAATGCTAAATTCCATAGTGAGATATGACTTAACGCACAACCGATTTCCCCATCCCATAATTTAGCTTCTGAAGAGCGATCTAAAATAATATTAAATTTCTTTGCAACATCCTCAATACGATCTGGTGTCACTGCATCAAAAAATGAAAAAAGGATATTTTGCCGACCAAATTCTTGTTCAATATGTTTGCGACGTTTTGTTTCTCTGGTTAAGCTAATCACATAATTATGTTGTTTCACACAGGACATAAAATAATTCTAAAATATGAATAAGGATTGAGATATATCACGACAAGGCGGTTAAAAACACACTGATTTTTAACCGCACTTTTATGTTCAAATTAAGGATTACGTCTGAATTTGCTAAAGTCTGGTGCGCGTTTCTCGTTAAATGCGTTACGACCTTCTTGACCTTCTTCAGTCATATAGAACAACATAGTTGCGTTACCTGCGAGCTCTTGTAAACCTGATTGACCATCACAGTCTGCATTTAATGCGGCTTTTAAGCAACGTAATGCAATTGGGCTGTTACGTAACATTTCACGGCACCAACGCACAGTTTCTTTTTCTAAA
>JAGZXE010000158.1:0-3135 GCA_018378615.1 Parahaemophilus parainfluenzae | reverse complement strand
GAGGGAGAAAATCACGGAAATGGTGAACAGTCTCAGTGACATTAAGGTTATTTTCTGGCAAATAGTATTTTTGTGCATATTGTCCAATGAGAATCGTCAGCTCAATATTGGGTAAATTAGCAAGAATTGCTGGATGCCATTTTTCCGCGAAACCTTTGCGCGGTGGTAAATCACCCGATTTTCCTTTCCCCGGGTAATAAAAATCCATTGGAATCACGGCAAACATACCCGAGTGATAAAAGGTATCGCGATCCACACCTAGCCATTCACGTAGGCGATCACCGCTTTTATCATTCCAATATAAACGACTTTCTTGGGCTTTAATTCCGGGGGCTTGTCCGACAATATTAATACGAGCCGTGGTTGGTGCGGCAAAAAGCGGTTCAATGCCTTGTGAAGTAAAAGATTGATTATCGGGATCTTGCATGATGGATTGCGTGATTTGTGTAAGTGTTGGCATGGTACTTCCTTATTTATTGAAATAAAAATAGCTCACTTTTGATGAGCTATTTTATCATAATTAATGTTGCGACATTATAGGTGTTTCACTCGACGTTTTACTTCTTCCTGTTTGCCCGCATTGAATGGACGAGCATCAGGACTACCGAGATAACCACAAACTCGTCGAGTTACGGACACTTTTGCACTGTCATGGTTGCCACATTTAGGACAAACAAAACCTTTACTTGTGCAATTAAATTCTCCTGTGAAACCACACTCGTAACATTCATCTATTGGCGTATTAGTGCCATAATAAGGCACGCGATCGTAGCTATAATCCCACACATCTTCGAGTGCCTTCAGATTATAAATTGTTTGGTATCTAAACGGCAGAAGCGATCGCACAAGTTTTCACTTGGTGTGGAATAAAGGCTAAATGCATAGCCGGTTTCTTTCTGCCATTGTTTTACCGCTTCGTTTAAATGACGCACAGTCGCGATGCCTTTTTCACGCAGTTGTTCGTCGTCAAAAATATGCCCCTGTTTATATAGTGCATTGATGGTTTCGTGAATGCCAATATAGCCTAAAGAAATTGATGCTCGGCCATTTTTGAAAATATCTGCAACGTTATCATCTGCTTTTAATCGAACGCCGCAAGCACCTTCCATATAAAGAATTGGCGCGACACGAGCTTTCGTATTTTCTAAGCGAGCAATACGGGTAAGCAAGGCTTTCTTCGCAAGGGCTAAGCGTTCATCTAAAGTGCGGTAGAATTTTTCTTCATCTCCTTGTGCTTCAAGAGCAATACGAGGCAAATTCAAACTCACCACGCCTAAATTATTGCGCCCATCATGCACTTCATGACCGTTTTCTTCATAGGCTCCCAAGAAGCTACGACAACCCATTGGAGCTTTGAATGAGCCAGTGACTTTAACCACTTGATCATAGTTTAAAATATCCGGATACATGCGTTTTGATGCACATTCTAATGCCAGTTTTTTAATGTCATAGTTCGGATCTTGTTCGTTTTGGTTCACACCTTTTTTAATAGTAAAGACCAGTTTAGGGAAGACCGGTGTTTTGTGATTTTTACCCAAGCCACGAATACGATTTTTCAAAATCGACTGTTGAATTAAACGTTCTTGCCAACTTGTACCTAAACCAAAACCAAAGGTAACAAACGGCGTTTGACCATTGGACGTATGGAGCGTGTTAACTTCATATTCAAGGGATTGAAACGCATCAAAACATTCTTTTTTAATTAGCGCTTTTGCATAACCTTCCGCATCCGGAATTTGCCATTGTGCAGCGTTTTTCAAATGTTTTTCAAAACTGAGTTGAACATACGGCGCAAGCACTTCATCAATGCGATTAATGGTTGTACCGCCATAAATATGGCTGGCTACTTGAGCAATAATTTGTGCAGTAACCGCTGTTGCTGTGCCGATAGATTTAGGCGGTTCAATTTCGGCATTACCCATTTTAAAACCATATGAAAGCATACCTTTTAGATCAACCAGCATGCAGTTAAACATTGGGAAAAATGGCGCATAGTCTAAGTCGTGATAATGGATTTCGCCTTTTTCATGAGCTTCAACAACATCTCTTGGCAGAATGTGACGTTTGGCATAATGTTTTGCCACAATACCCGCCAGTAAATCACGTTGGGTAGGGATCACTTTCGCATCTTTATTTGCATTTTCGTTAAGCAATTCGACGTTGCTTTGCTCAATCAGCCCTTCAATTTCTTTGGTTAATTGACTGCGTTTTTCACGAGCAAGGTCGCGATCGTGACGATATTCAATATAGGCACGTGCAATTTGTGGATACTTGCTTGTCATTAAGTGATCTTCAACGATTTTTTGAATCTGGTTGATATCAATTTCATGCTGATAGTGACTAAAAATCTCGGTATTAATTCGCTGGCTCAGATCATGGATATAAATTTCATCAACAATATTGACCGCACTTGCCGCTTTTCTGATTGCATTAGTAATACGTTGTAGGTCAAACCCAATTCGTGAACCATCACGCTTAATCACGAAGAAAGCATTCATTTTATGACTCCTATATAGGCTAACTTTAAAAAAAAACGAAAGCACTATATATAGTTTTATTTAATATATCAACACGCAATATGTAGTGTTATTTTATGTTTTTTGATGCTTAAAATTGTGGAGGAACCTTGCTAAATCTGGAAATCAAGAGAGTTTTATTGAGAATTATTCTCAAATTATTTTTTTAATAAATTTGATCTATGTCAAGATTTTTGGCAATAAAAAAACGGACGAAAAATCGTCCGCTCTTTAAGTCATAGAAAAGAAATTACGCTGCAACCATTACCATGGCTGGGCGAATCACTCGACCATTTAAGGTATAACCTTTTTGTAAAACGGTAGTGATTTGATTCGTTGCAAAGCCTTCTGCTGGTTGCATAGAGATAGCTTGGTGAAGATCTGGATTAAAGGTATCACCTACTGCACCAACAGGCTCGACACCAAAGCGAGAAACCGTTGAGAGTAACTCTTTTAAAGTCAGCTCGACACCATCGAATAGGGCTTTGATGTTTTCATCTTCCTTATTGGCTGGTGTGGCAAGCGCACGCTCTAAGTTATCAATAGTATTTAAAATGTCTTTTGAGAATTTTTCGAGCGCAAATTTATGTGCTTTTTCGATGTCTTGTTCACTGCGACG
>JAGZXE010000157.1:0-2710 GCA_018378615.1 Parahaemophilus parainfluenzae | reverse complement strand
AGCCAACAGCGCGTGGTAAAAGCAACGGAGAAATAAGATGGCAGGTGCAAAAGAGATAAAAACCAAAATTGCCAGTGTACAAAGTACACAAAAAATTACAAAGGCAATGGAAATGGTGGCGACCTCGAAAATGCGTAAAACGCAGGATCGTATGTCGGCTTCTCGTCCGTATTCTGAAACAATACGAAATGTTATCAGCCACGTCTCTAAAGCAAGTGTTGGTTATAAACACCCATTTTTAATTCAACGCGAAGTGAAAAAAGTCGGGATCTTAGTGGTCTCGACTGACCGCGGAATGTGTGGTGGTTTGAACATTAACTTGTTTAAAACCGTCATGACAGAAATCAAACAATGGAGAAGTAGATGCAGTTTATATTGCCTACAATAAATTCGTTAATACAATGGCACAAAAACCAGTTTATCAACAATTAATACCATTACCGGCATTAGAAACCGATAATTTAGAGCAAAGACAAAGCACCTGGGATTACCTTTACGAGCCAGAGCCAAAAGTCTTATTAGACAGTTTGCTTACTCGTTATTTGGAGTCACAAGTGTATCAATCTGTGGTAGATAACCTTGCTTCCGAGCAAGCTGCTAGAATGGTAGCAATGAAAGCGGCAACTGATAATGCAGGTAATTTAATCAATGACTTGCGATTAGTTTATAATAAAGCCCGTCAAGCAAGTATTACAAATGAATTAAACGAAATCGTCGCCGGCGCGGCAGCGATTTAATGAAAGAGGAACGGTAATGTCAGCAGGAAAAATTGTACAAATCATCGGTGCGGTGATTGACGTTGAATTCCCACAAGATGCAGTACCAAAAGTTTACGATGCATTAAAAGTTGAATCAGGTTTAACCCTTGAAGTTCAACAACAATTAGGTGGCGGTGTAGTTCGCTGTATCGCATTAGGTACATCTGACGGCTTAAAACGTGGCTTAAAAGTAGAAAATACGGGTAACCCAATTCAAGTTCCAGTAGGGACTAAAACGTTAGGCCGTATTATGAACGTATTGGGTGAACCAATCGATGAGCAAGGTGAAATTGGCGCGGAAGAAAATTGGTCTATTCACCGCCCGGCACCAAGCTATGAAGAACAATCTAACAGTACGGAATTATTAGAAACTGGTATCAAAGTTATCGACTTGATTTGTCCATTCGCAAAAGGTGGTAAAGTAGGTCTATTCGGTGGTGCGGGTGTAGGTAAAACCGTTAACATGATGGAATTAATCCGTAATATCGCGATTGAGCACTCAGGTTACTCTGTATTTGCAGGTGTAGGTGAACGTACTCGTGAAGGTAACGACTTCTATCATGAAATGAAAGATTCTAACGTATTAGATAAAGTATCATTAGTTTACGGACAAATGAATGAGCCACCAGGTAACCGTTTACGTGTTGCGTTAACCGGTTTAACTATGGCAGAGAAATTCCGTGATGAGGGTCGTGATGTATTATTCTTCGTGGATAACATCTATCGTTATACCCTTGCTGGTACTGAAGTATCTGCGTTATTAGGTCGTATGCCATCTGCGGTAGGTTACCAACCAACATTAGCAGAAGAAATGGGTGTGTTACAAGAACGTATCACTTCAACCAAAACAGGTTCTATCACCTCTGTTCAAGCGGTATACGTACCTGCGGATGACTTAACTGACCCATCTCCGGCAACAACCTTTGCACACTTAGACTCAACAGTTGTATTAAGTCGTCAAATTGCATCTTTAGGTATTTACCCTGCGGTTGACCCATTAGATTCAACTTCACGTCAATTAGACCCACTCGTTGTTGGTCAAGAGCACTATGATGTAGCGCGTGGCGTACAAGGTATCTTACAACGTTATAAAGAATTAAAAGATATTATCGCAATTCTTGGTATGGACGAGTTATCTGAAGATGACAAACTTGTGGTAGCACGTGCACGTAAAATTGAACGTTTCTTATCACAACCGTTCTTCGTTGCTGAGGTATTTAACGGTACTCCAGGTAAATACGTTTCTTTAAAAGAAACTATCCGCGGCTTTAAAGGTATTTTAAACGGCGAATACGACCATATTCCAGAACAAGCGTTCTACATGGTCGGTACAATCGACGAAGCGCTAGAAAAAGCCAAAAATATGTAATCACTTCAAGTCATTTGAAGGAGAACAAAAATGGCGACATTTAACCTAATAATAGTCAGCGCAGAGCGAAAAATCTTTGAAGGTGCTGTGAAACAAATCCAAGCAACAGGTGTGGAAGGTGAACTTGGTATTTTACCAAACCACACCCCTTTGATGACGGCGATTAAGCCAGGGATTGTTAAATTCACCCTTGAAGATGGCAATGAAGAAGTTATCTATGTTTCAGGCGGCTTCTTAGAAGTTCAACCTAAAGTAGTAACGGTACTTGCCGATGTTGCAATTCGCGGTAGCGAGTTAGATGCAGATCGTATTCGTGAAGCAAAACGTAAAGCGGAAGAAAATATTGTGAATCACGCAGTTGATGTGGATCATGATTTACTTGTAGCTAAACTTTCTAAAGAGTTAGCGAAACTTCGTGCTTACGAACTTACTGAAAAACTCGTTAAATCAAAACGATAAGTTAATGATAATAAAAAAGAGCGGTTATTTTGACCGCTCTTTTTGTTTTTCTATCGTAAGAAATATCGATACGCTTTACTTTCACTCACATCTTCATAAACATAGCCGAGTTCTGCTAAAGCTT
>JAGZXE010000156.1:0-3133 GCA_018378615.1 Parahaemophilus parainfluenzae | reverse complement strand
TATTGTGGCCTTGTAAATATTCTAATGGTTGATTTGCTGGTGCTTCATCAACTAATACACCGTCTTGAGTACGTACTTGGTAAGCGATACTCACAACCGCATTTTTTGCTACTTTCATATTGTTTTCCTTGTTAAAAAAATCGTCGTTCATTGTATAGAAAATTATTCTTTAAGCAATGCAATTCGCGCATTCACACTGACTTTAACTTTCTCTTTTCCTCTTTGAGTATAAGTGTCATCTTTCTCACTCGAGTATAAACTTTTAGAGCTTAGTTCGGCTGCAGCATAAATAGGATAATCGTCCGTTGAATCCTTGGGTGAGGAAATCTCAAGGTTTTGTATGGTATAACCTTTCATCTGCAAAGATTCTTGAAGTAATAGGGCTTTATCTTTAAATTTTGCTAATGCTTCTTTGGTTAATTCATTTTCTAAGCTACTTAATTTTTCACGTGAAATTGATGCTCTTACGCTATCAATCGCTAAGACCCCATCTAATTCATGCACTACTGTTGATAACGCTTGAGAATCTTTACTTTCTAAGGTTAATTCCGCACGGGCAGTCCAACCTTGTTGTTTGCCTTTATCATTATAGCGAATCCAGGTATTACGAGAGTTGTCTTTAATTTCAACCGCACTTTGTGCTTTCGTTAGCTCAATGGCTTTATTCATTTTTTCTGCCATGGTTTTATTAAGCGCGGATAAATCATTTCCTTCCGCTTGGTAAAAAAGGGAGACTTGCAATAAATCACGTTCTACATTTTTTTCCGATTCAGCATTCGGATCTTCAAAATACGTGCCCCAGCCATCATAAATGCCTTTGTATTTTTCCACTAATGGCAAAATTTCTTTTTGCTGTGCATCGATAATTTCGGGCTTTAATTCTACTTCACTGATGATGTCAAAGCAGAAAATCACCTTGCCACTTTCATCTTCAAATTCTTCCGCTTCTGACACTTCATAGCCCGCTTTGAAAGCATCCACGGCAATTTTTTCTAAGATATCAAAATCATAATGAGCGATGTGATGTTCGATAATATAAAGGGCATCTGGATCGCTGCCATCATTTAATAAATCCGTAATGATTTCACGGGTTTCTTCTTGAAGTTCGTTAAAGTTCGTCATAAGGCATTCCTTTTGTCAGAAAAAGTGCGGTCATTGTAGGGGATAAAGATGAAAATGTCGCTAAAAATTTATGCTCATTTCAGTTTGCCTTGACGGGGAGGAAAGGTTAAAATTCTGCGCGAATAAATTGTGCTTAACATGCCCAGCTGATCACGCTATTTATTGCAGCGAAAAAAGTTGGGCTTTCTTATTTTAGAACGAAAAAAATGGTTAAACATCTCCCTTATTTCACCTTAAAAACACCGCCAAAATCAACCGCACTTTTAAAGCAAGCGTTCGCTGATTTTATTGTTAAAGAAGATCTGGGCTATGAAATGTCAGGCGAAGGCGAATTTGTGGCGGTAAAAATTCGTAAAACGGATTGTAATACGTTGTTTGTAGGCGAAAAACTTGCCAAATTTGCGGGTATTTCTGATCGAAATATGGGGTATGCAGGTTTGAAAGATCGTCATGGTATTACAGAACAATGGTTTTGTTTGCAAATGCCGGGTAAGGAAACGCCAGATTTTAGTCAATTTCAATTGGAAGGTGTCGAGATTTTAGACGTCACTCGCCACAATAGAAAAATTCGCACAGGTAGTCTTCAAGGAAATGCCTTCGAAATTTTATTGCGTGGCGCAAAAGAAAGTGATGAATTAAATGAGCGCTTAAATTTTGTGGCGAAATATGGTTTTCCTAACTATTTCACTGAACAACGTTTTGGGCGTGATGGGCATAACCTGACTCAAGCGATTCGTTGGGCGAAAGGGGAGATTAAGGTCAAAGATCGTAAAAAACGCAGTTTTTACCTTTCAGCTGCTCGCAGCGAAATTTTTAATTTAGTTGTAGCAGAACGAATTGAACAAAATGTGGCAGATCAGGTTCTAAGAGACGATATTGTGCAATTAAACGGATCGCACAGTTGGTTTAAGGCTGATGAAAATGAAGATTTAGTGGTCTTACAGCAACGTTTGAACGAACAAGATATTTTGCTCACTGCGCCTTTAATTGGCGAAGAAAATTTATCTGCAAGTGCGGTCGAAAATCGAGTGGTTTTAGAACACCAGGTTTTCCAAGAATTAATGAAACAAGAAAGAATGAAAGCCGCTCGTCGCCCTTTATTGATGCAGGCAAAAGATTTCCACTGGACGTTTGTTGAAGAAGGATTGAAGCTCTCATTTTATTTGCCGGCAGGGAGTTATGCCACGGCATTGGTGCGAGAGTTAGTGAATATTAAGGAAGAAGAATAATGCGAATTTTAGTCAGCAATGATGATGGTTTTCACGCCGAAGGGATTCAAGTTTTAGCAAAAGAATTACGCAAAATTGCCGATGTGGTGATTGTTGCGCCCGATCGTAATCGTAGCGCGGCATCAAGCTCATTAACGCTTGTTGAGCCACTTCGCCCACGTCATTTAGATAGCGGTGATTATTGCGTGAACGGCACACCGGCTGATTGTGTGCATTTGGCATTAAACGGTTTTTTATCTGGACAAGTTGATCTTGTTGTATCTGGTATTAATGCAGGTTGTAACATGGGTGATGATACCTTGTATTCAGGCACCTTGGCTGCAGCATTGGAAGGCCGACATTTAGGGTTGCCAGCTATTGCGGTATCTTTAGATGGCCGTCTGCATTATGAGACAGCGGCTCGCGTGGTGTGTGATTTGATTCCTAAATTACATCCTCAATTATTGAATAAACGCGAAGTGATCAATATCAATGTGCCAGATTTGCCTTACGAAGAGCTTAAAGGCATCAAAGTCTGTCATTTAGGTTATCGTTCATCCGCTGCAGAAGTGATTAAACAAGAAGATCCTCGTGGCGAAAATATTTATTGGATTGGACCATCAGGCTTGCCAGAATATGATGGTGAAGGTACAGATTTCCATGCGGTAAAAAATGGTTATGTTGCCATTACGCCAATTCAAGCTGATCTTACGGCTCATCAGTCAATTGCTGCTTTACAAGATTGGCTGGAAAGTGAATAATGTGCCGTTTTGAAACGAATTTTCCCTATTGAAGCAATAAAG
>JAGZXE010000155.1:0-3312 GCA_018378615.1 Parahaemophilus parainfluenzae | reverse complement strand
TTTGGTAAGCGTAAGTCGATATAATCCCAAGCTTTTGCAATAATCGAGCCATCTACGCCCAATTCAAACCAATTTTGTTCATTCGCATATTGGCTTAACGCAAGTTGTTTCTCTTGCGGTAATTTTTCCAATAGAGAACGCCAGCGTTGTTTGGCTGCACCTAATCGATCTAATTGGCGTAGTTCTGCAATCTCAGCTAATTCAGTTGCATACTTCTCTTGAATATTGGACTCTTGAGGAATTTTAGGCATTTCTAGTTTGTAAGAATGGCCTAATTTGACCGCAGCCAACATTGGATAAAAACCACGTTCTTTCGATAAAGCTTCTAAGTGTTGTTTTGCATCTTTATCGGATGCTTGAGCGGTTGTTTTAGCTATCCAATAACGCCATTCTTGTTTTTGTTTTGCTTCATCTGAAAGTGCATTTAACCAGGCGAGTAAATCCGTTTTTTGCCAAATAGCCGTACGTAAACGACGCTCAATGAGATTATCTGCATTAAGTTTGAGAAGTTCTTGATCGCGCCATTGCACAAAATTAGGGCTTTCGTTATCAAAGAAACGACTAATAAAGGCGATTTTCCAATCACGTAATTCAGTTTCGTTTAATTGCCAATTCTTCGCCCATTGCTCGTAAGGGATGAAGGTTGGCTCATTCATATTTTCCGGAATGGTTCGTAAATAACGAGCAAAACCTAGCACTACGGTAAATTTATGGATAATTTTATTCGTATTACCATCAATTAATGGCAGGCTCTCAGCGAGTGTTTTCAGATTTGCTGGATTTTTTAAGAGATCCAAATAAAGAGCCAAATCGATATTTACCTGAGCATTTTCTTTCGCACCATCAACTTTTTCTAATTCTTTAGCGAGTATTTCGAGACCTTTCGCGTCATTTTTACTAAAAAGCATTTCCGCTTTTTGATAGATTTTCTCTTCAGAGCGTCCACCTTGTGAATACCAAGCCGCCCAGAGTTGCGCATCATTAGGAAGTTCAGCATTATTGAGCCAAAGTTGTTCATATTCAGACAAAATAGCCGATTTATTCTTATCGTTTGATTGGTTTTCTGCGGTTTGATTGGTATTGGCTGCTTCTATTTGATATTTAGCCGTGAGCACGGCAATTTGTGTTTCCAAATTATTTGGCGTGAGTTTAGCGAGCGCTTGAGTATCTTCAGCATTGATTAATAACGTAAAAATGCTTTGTTCTAATTTTCCGCGTAGAAAATGAGAGGAATGTTGCTGAATAAATTGTTCAATGTCTGTTCGTAATGCATTTACTTCTTCACGAGGCGTATCGCGATTAACGGTTTTTACACGCGCATCTAAATAAGCCGCCATAGCATCAGTTTGCAATGGATAGCCTTTTAAAGAATCAATAAGCCCAAGAAATAATTTGGCATTATTAGAAACATGATTATTTTTGACCGCACTTTTTAGGAGCGATTCTAATTGCAGAAAAGTCGCACGTTGTTCAATCAGCTTTAATTCATGAGCATGCTGTTGCTGTGCCCATTTGGCTTGTTCTTCTGCAAGGTTAATTTGTGGCACAGTTTCATTTTTGCTTTTATGGGCATGCTGATTAGCCAAAGCTGAGCCTGAAAGTGCGGTTAAAATTAATAACGAAATTGTCGTGTGTTTAAGTGCTCGCATAGGAGATTCCATATAAAGAGAAAGACGGATATTTAGATCCGTCTTTGAGTGTAGAGTTCGTTTTATTTAGAAAACTTTTTTGAAAGGCTTCACAATCACATCACCGTAAACGCCCGCTTCTACATAAGGATCTTGTGCCGCCCAGTCTTTTGCTGCAGACAGATTTTCGAATTGAGCAATCACAGTCGAGCCTGTAAAGCCAGATTCACCTGGCTTTTCATCGTCAATGGCTGGATTGGGACCTGCTGTTAATAAGCGACCTTCTGCTTGTAATTGTTTTAAACGAGCAAGATGTTGCTCACGTACTGAAAGACGTTTTTCTAGAGAGCCAGGAACATCTTGGGCAAAAATTACGTAATACATCATTTCTCCTTTTAACAATTTAATTGTAATTCTTCGATAGAGGCTAATGCGCGTTCCAGTTCAAGATTACCTTCACGTGGAATAGCGCGAGATTTGCCGTCTTTTCCAACCGCGACAAAGGTAAATACGGCATCTGTACACGACCATGAGCAATTTCTTTTGCTAGAATTGCTCCGCCCATATCCATTTGTGACATAATCCAGCCACCGAAAATATCACCGTTAGCGTTGGTATCTGAAGGCATCGCTAAAGTACGTAATAATAATACGCCTTTAGATTGACGACCGTCTTTATCGATAAGATTTGAAACCATTATTTGTCCCCGTCATTTTTTTGATCATCTTTAGGTAAGTAACGGTAAATATAAGCGCCGCTGACGATTGTTGCAACAAAGGTCATACCAAGTAAACCAAAAGATTTGAAATCAACCCAAGCATCTTCAGACATATTTTGGCTGATATAAATATTTACCAGCATACACAGAATGAAAAATCCTGCCCAGCCTAAATTTAATTTGTTCCACACATTATCCGGTAATTGGATTTCTTTGCCTAATAACTTTTTCACCAGTGGCGTATTGAATTGGAATTGTGCAACCAATAACACAATGGCAAAGAGAGCATTAATAATGGTGACCTTCCATTGTAGATATTTGATTTCATTGAAATAAGCAGTAAGCAATCCAAAGAAGATGACAGCAATCGCCATGATTTTTTGTTGTTTCTCAATCACACCATATTTCAGTTTTAGCACAATCATTTGAACAATAGTTGCAATCACTAATACGATGGCAGCATCACGCACACCAAACATTTTGTAGGTGATGAAAAAGAGAACAAGAGGAATAAATTCAAGAAGTTGTTTCATATTATGCCTTCATAAATAAGCTGTAAAAACGGTAAGTAAATACCAAAATAAACATTTGAAATAATGCAGCCAAGATACCAACGAGAGCACTTAAAAATGATGAACCTAAGATTGCACCAATGGTGTTCACTACTAAAGGAAGAAGTAAATAAGTGAGTAAAGCATAAATAATTAATACGCCATTACGCTTAATACCCGCACGCCATACTTGTAAAGCACTTTGCCCGATAGATTGATTGGACGCAATGTAATGTACAGGCGATAAGCACAGGCGAACAAAGAAAAATAAACCAAATACCATTGAAACAAAGGCTAGAGGGGAGAGGGCATTTTTGCTTAAAAATGAGCTCATAACATCAGCAAGGCCAAATAAAAGTGGCAAACTCATAAAAATATCTAAAACGACCACACCTAAAAAACGGCGCAATGTCAG
>JAGZXE010000154.1:0-3494 GCA_018378615.1 Parahaemophilus parainfluenzae | reverse complement strand
ACTCCCTCTCAATTGAGAGGGAGAACTTTTTAAATACTAATTCTACAAATCTATGGACAAACTTCGCCAAAAATATTTACAAAAATGGCTTCGTGCGCAGCAACAACCTGTTAAAAAATTAATGCGCACCAATATTGCCCTTGCCACACTTTCCTCCTTAATTCTTGTGGCGCAAACCTATTTTCTTGCGACATTGCTCGACAAGCTCATTATGCAACATGTCGATCGCGCGGAACTGGTTCCATATTTTATTGCATTAATCATTACTTTTGCTTTGCGTGCGGTCATTTTATGGCTACGCGAAAAAATTGGCTTTAAAGCAGGTCGATTACTACGCAATCATATGCGTCAAAAGATCTTAGACAAAATCCATCAAGTTGGGCCGGCAACCATCAATAACAAACCAGCCGGAAGCTGGGCAAGTCTCATGCTTGAACAAGTGGAAAATCTACACAACTTCTATGCGCGTTTCTTACCACAACAAAGTTTGTCTGCCATTGTACCAATGGTGATTTTAATTGCTGTATTCCCACTCAACTGGGCGGCTGGATTGATTTTGATGGTCACTGCACCGCTTGTGCCTATTTTTATGATTCTGGTAGGGATTGCGGCGGCAGATAGCAGCCAAAAAAATATGGCAACCCTTTCTCGCTTAAGTGCACAATTCTTGGATCGCTTACGCGGTTTAGAAACCTTGCGTCTTTTCAACCGCACTTCAGAACAAACACAACATATTGAAAGCACAACGGAAGACTTCCGTGAAACGACAATGACAGTACTTAAAATGGCGTTTCTCTCTTCTGCCGTATTAGAGTTTTTCACCTCCATTTCCATTGCTTTAATGGCGGTGTACTTTGGTTTTAGTTATTTAGGCCAAGTCGAATTTGGTACTTATGGTACCACGCTGACCTTATTTACCGGCTTTTTCTGCTTAATTCTGGCACCAGAGTTTTATCAACCATTGCGTGATCTCGGGACTTACTATCACGATCGTGCTGCTGGCATTGGTGCCGCTGATGCCATTGTCGATTTCTAATCAAAGCCGTTTAAGCGACTGGCGTAAACAAATTGCTTGGGTAGGTCAAAACCCATTACTGCTACAAGGTAGCATCAAAGAAAATCTACTTTTAGGTGATATTCAAGCAACTGATGAGCAAATTGAGCAAGCCTTGATTTCTGCGCAAGCAAAAGAATTTACCGATAAATTAGGCTTGGATAGCGAAATTAAAGATGGTGGGATTGGCGTATCTGTAGGCCAAGCTCAACGCTTAGCGATCGCACGCGCTTTACTCCGCAAAGGCAATTTATTATTACTTGATGAGCCAACGGCTAGCCTTGATGCTCAATCAGAGAATCTGGTACTTACAGCCCTTGCGGAAATGAGCCATAACCAAACAACCTTAATGATCACACACCGTATTGAAGATCTAAAACAATGCGACAACATTTTAGTGATGCAAGAGGGTGAAATTGTTCAACAAGGCTATTTCAACCAATTAAAAGATCAAGGCTTCTTTGCCGAATTATTGGCTCAACGAAAAGAGGATATTCAATAATGCGTGCCTTACTTCCCTTTTTACGTTTATTTAAATTCGCCAAGTTGCCTTTATTTTTAGGCTTGGTTTTAATGATCACTGGCCTTGCATCTAGTATTGGCTTGCTAACTACTTCAGGTTGGTTTTTAGCCGCAACGGCAATTGCGGGTCTTGGTACGTTGTTTAATTTCTTCTATCCATCTGCTTCTGTGCGTGGGCTTGCTATTAGCCGTACCCTTTTCCGCTATTTCGAAAAGTTGGTGACGCACGATGCAACTTTCCGCATTTTGGCTAAATTACGGGTACAAGTTTTTGAGAAGATTATTCCCTTAAGCCCTGCGGTGTTAAATCGCTACCGTAACAGCGATTTATTAAACCGCTTAGTATCGGATGTGGATACTCTCGATAGTCTTTATCTTCGCTTAATTGCACCATTTATTACGGCTATTTTTGTGATTCTAGCCATGTGTATTGGCCTAAGTTTTGTCAATGCACCTTTAGCCTTAGGTCTAGGTGTAAGCCTGCTTTTATTGGTATTGGTTATTCCAACCGTTTTCTACCAACTTGGTAAAAAATTCGGTGATAAACTCGTACATTCACGTGCACTTTACCGCACACAATTCCTAGAATTTATCCAAGCACAAGCTGAATTATTGCTCTTTAATGCTGAAGATAAATTGAAAAATAACATGGCAAAAACCGAAGCTAATTGGCAAGCCGATCAACAAAAAGAAGCCAATTTAAGCGGATTTTCAACCGCACTTTCACTCTTCTTAAATGGTTTGATTATTGCTGCAATGTTGTGGTTTAGCTCACAAGCGGAGTTTGGTAACGATGAATACCGTATGGCGTTTATTGCGCTCTTCACTTTTGCGGCCTTAGCCTCATTTGAAATCTTAATGCCATTAGGCTCAGCTTTCTTACATATTGGACAAGTGATTGCTTCAGCTGAACGCGTGACAGATATTATCGAACAGCAACCATTAGTCGTTTTTAATGGTAAGATGGAGTTCGATCAAAATGCGACTACATTAATTGAAGCGAAAGATCTTTCTTTTACTTATCCTGAACGTCAAAATCGTGCTTTAGAAAACCTGAATTTAACCATTCAAAAAGGTAAAAAAGTCGCGATTTTAGGTAAAACAGGTAGCGGGAAATCTACGTTATTACAGCTTTTAGTGCGTAATTATGATGCTAATCAAGGAGAATTAAGCCTTGCTGGTAAACCAATTTCTGATTATGCAGAAGATACATTACGCAGCCAATTCTGCTTTTTAACGCAACGTGTTCATGTATTTAGCGATACACTTCGTCAAAATCTGCAATTCGCAAGTGCGGTCAATATTTCAGATGAAAAAATGATCGAGGTGTTAAATCAGGTTGGTTTAGGAAAATTGTTGGAACAAGAACAAGGCCTAGATATTTGGCTAGGCGATGGCGGCCGTCCACTATCTGGTGGAGAACAACGTCGTTTAGGCTTAGCACGTATTTTGCTTAATGATGCGCCAATTTTATTATTAGATGAGCCAACCGAAGGTTTAGACCGCGAAACTGAACGCCAAATTCTGCGTTTAATTCTTGCCCATGCTGAAAATAAAACCTTAATTATGGTGACTCACCGCTTAACGGCGATTGAGCAATTTGATGAACTTTGTGTGATTGATGAAGCGAAGCTAATTGAAAAAGGCACTTACGCAGAATTATTGCAATTAGAAAAAGGGTTCTTTAAACAATTAGTGGAGCGAGTGTAAAATAAGAAAGGATAAGTTGGGTGGAAATCTTCCCAGCTTATTCTCGGCACACAGAAATTCCGACTTTGGCTGCTTTCTTCCGAACCTGACCGAGTAAACCGGACACCGTTGCGAGAGACCGAGAAGATTTCCATTGATATCGCAATGCGATTAGGTGGGCTATTATGCAAGAATTGGCCCTGTATTGCAAAGGTTAATTTATCAATTC
>JAGZXE010000008.1:0-38117 GCA_018378615.1 Parahaemophilus parainfluenzae | reverse complement strand
TGGTGAGATTGTTGCTCGCTTATCTGAATTAAGCGCACAATTTAGCAATAATGTACTCGATGCCACCATGGGCTGGGAAAAAGTCATTGAAGATGAAAGTGAATTAGCCGGTCTTCCTGAATCGGCATTACTTGCAGCAAAACAATCTGCTGAAAGCAAAGGCTTGAAAGGCTATCGCTTTACGTTAGAAATCCCAAGTTATTTACCCATTATGACCTATTGTGAAAATGCAGCATTACGCGAAGAAATGTATCGTGCTTATGCGACTCGCGCTTCAGATCAAGGTCCAAATGCCGGTAAATGGGATAATACGGCGATCATTGAAGAAATCATGACGTTACGTGTGGAATTAGCTAAATTGTTAGGTTTCAATACCTATACTGAACGCTCACTTGCGACCAAAATGGCAGAAAATCCACAACAAGTGTTAGACTTCTTAAATAACCTTGCGGATCGTTCAAAAGCACAAGGTGAGAAAGAATTAGCTGAACTTAAAGCTTATTGTGAAAAAGAATTTGGCGTCACTGAACTTGCGCCTTGGGATATCAGTTTCTATTCCGAAAAACAAAAACAACATTTATATGCGATCAATGATGAAGAACTTCGTCCTTATTTCCCAGAAGATCGCGTTATTTCGGGCTTATTTGAATTAATTAAACGTATTTTTAATATTCGTGCGGTTGAACGTTTTGGCGTCGATACGTGGCATAAAGATGTGCGTTTCTTTGATTTAATCGATGAAACCGATGAAGTACGTGGCAGTTTCTATCTCGATCTTTATGCACGCGAAAATAAACGTGGTGGTGCCTGGATGGATGATTGCATTGGCAGAAAACGTAATGCTGACGGTTCAATTCAAAAACCTGTTGCCTATTTAACGTGTAACTTCAACGCCCCTATTGGTGATAAACCTGCGTTATTCACCCATGATGAAGTCACCACTCTCTTCCATGAGTTTGGTCATGGTATTCATCACATGCTCACCAAAGTTGATGTACCTGATGTCGCGGGTATCAATGGTGTACCTTGGGATGCGGTAGAACTTCCAAGTCAATTTATGGAAAACTGGTGTTGGGAAAAAGAAGCGCTTGATTTTATTTCGGGTCACTTTGAAACGCACGAACCATTACCAGAAGAAAAATTAAATCAACTTCTCAAAGCGAAAAACTACCAAGCAGCCATGTTTGTGTTACGTCAACTTGAATTTGGCTTGTTTGATTTTACCCTTCATCATACTTTTGAAGCGGGTAAAGCTAACCAAGTGCTTGATACCTTAAAAGCAGTGAAAGATAAAGTTGCCGTGATTAAAGGTGTTGAATGGGCAAGAGCGCCGCATAGCTTTAGCCATATCTTTGCAGGCGGTTATGCGGCAGGTTATTACAGCTATTTATGGGCTGAAGTGTTATCTGCAGATGCCTTCTCTCGCTTTGAAGAAGAAGGGATTTTCAATCCGGTTACGGGTAAATCCTTCTTAGATGAAATTCTCACTCGCGGCGGCTCTGAAGAACCAATGGTCTTATTCAAACGCTTCCGTGGACGTGAACCTCAATTAGACGCATTGCTTCGTCATAAAGGCATTGCAAACTAATGGACTAAAAAAGAGCGGTCAAATTTTTGACCGTTTTTTATTTTTCTAATATTCAGAAAATAAAAAAGCCCTCGGTAATCCGAAGGCTTTTATTTTTACTATCGTAATAAAAATTAGCGACGTAAACCTAAACGAGCGATAGTGCTTTGGTATAAAGCAAGATCAGTACGTTTTAAGTAGTCTAAAAGTTTACGACGACGAGAAACCATACGTAATAAACCACGACGACCATGGTGGTCTTTTTTGTGCTCAGCGAAGTGAGCTTGTAAGTGGTTGATTTGTGCAGTTAATAATGCGATTTGAACTTCAGAAGAACCAGTATCTTTCGCATCGCGACCAAATTCAGCAACGATTGCTGCTTTTTTTTCAGTACTTAGAGACATTTTTTACTCCTAAAAGGTAGTGTTATTAATACATCATTCGCCGATCTCTAACTCAGCGATGACAAGGAGCCTGAATTTTAACG
The DNA here is from genome assembly GCA_018378615.1 of Parahaemophilus parainfluenzae. GTDB lineage: Bacteria > Pseudomonadota > Gammaproteobacteria > Enterobacterales > Pasteurellaceae > Haemophilus_D > Haemophilus_D parainfluenzae_X. The sequence continues at coordinate 36,063 of JAGZXE010000008.1, read as the reverse complement.
ATTGAAGCCAATAAAAGCAAGGAATTATTGCACGGTTCCTCTTAAATGTTTAATCACTTTTAAATCCGTTCTTACGAATAATGTCTTGCGCATATTCGCTCAATAAAAATTGATAAAATCGTTGCGTCAATTCGGTATCATTCAGCATAGCAAGAACATACTCTGCTCGAATATCGTATTTAGATGGTAGTACATGACAAAGCATTCCCTCATTTTCTAATCTTGTCTGGTAATGCGCATAGCCTAACATCATATCCGCATAATCATTTTTCAAGAGATAATGCGAAGCCATTTCACCTGGCGGTATGACAACTTGATTTTCTGTTCCACCAACCAATTTCAATGCTTTCGATTTTAACCTTTTACCTTGTTCGGGATAATCTTTTTCAATGAGGTCAAAAAGCTGCCAAGTATAATCACCACAAGGATCACAAACTGGCGTTGACGTGGCTAATCGATATTGATCATCCAAAAGTAGCTCAAGGGTATCTCGCTGAAATTCTGGCTTATTCTTTGTTGTCAGCATAAGTTGATTATAAGTTAGCACCTGCTGCTGAAAAACTCGACTCCCTAGTGCCGATACATTTTCTGAATTCGCACTAATAAAAAGATCAGCTAACGCCCCTTGCATTATACGCGTTTTCAACAAACCAGCGGGACCAAATATGCATTCAATTTCCACGTCATTACGTTGCTTAAATGCACGAGTAAGCTCCAATAAGGCATATCGAAAGCTTCCTGCGCTATAAATAGTGAGTTTACTCATCTCTCTGTCCTTCTAACAACACCTCATAAACCGGCACGAAATGGCTAAACTGTTGCTGCTGATATTGTGATCGTTCAACAATCATCGGTAAATGAAAAAGTGCGGTCAGATTCTCAGAGGTTAATATCTCATCCGTTTGCCCAAAGCGAATAAAATTTCGATTGATTAAAAGTGTTTTATTCGCAATCGCTTGCGCATGGTTAGGTTGATGCGTGGTAAAAATAATTCCCAAGCTATGCTTTTTCGCTAATTGTCTTAAAAGTGATAACACGGCATCCTGGTTGGCTAAATCAAGCGCTGAAGTTGGTTCATCCAACAGCATTAAACGGCATTCGGATGCAATGGCTCGCGCAATCAAGATCAGCTGACGTTGCCCACCTGAAAGTGAAGCAAAATCCTGCTCGGCTAAATGCTGTAACTGTAAATCGGCTAACGCTTGTAACGCCACCTCAATATCTTGTGGTTTGGGCTTACTAAAGGTAGCAATATGGTTTGAACGCCCCATTAGCACAATATCCAATACCGAATAAGCAAAAGGTGCACTGAAAAATTGCGGGACAAAGCCAATTGAGTCATTCAGCTGAATATTGCCTTGTAAGGGACGATGAATGCCAAGTAACAGATCTAATAAAGTACTTTTGCCACAACCATTTTGCCCTAAAATGGCAAGAATCTCTCCTGCCTGTAAAGCAAGATTAAGTTGTTGAAAAAGTAGGTTGTTTTTTTCATAAGCAAATGCAAGGTTACTTACTTTAATCAAATCAGTCACGCATCGCTCCATTTCGCTTTAAACGATAAACAAGTATGCCAAATAAAGGCGCACCAATAAGTGCGGTTAAAATACTGATCGGAATTTCATTGTCAGTCAACGCTCGGGCAGCATTGTCCACCCACAGCATATAAATTGCCCCCACTAGCATCGTACAAGGCAATAAACGTTGATGATTAGCCCCGACCAACATGCGACTAATATGCGGAATAATTAAACCAACCCAGCCAATACTGCCGCTAATAGCTACTTGGCAAGCGACTAAGGTTCCACTAAGGCCTATTACCAACCAGCGTAATCGTCCGACTTTTACCCCTAGCGCTTTAGCTTCTTTATCCTCTAAAGAAAGTAAATTTAAGCGCCAACTCAGTTTCAGCAACAATGTCGAACAACACACAAAAGGCACGAAGAAAAACAGCCATTTTTCCGTATTAGCCGTGGCGAAGCTGCCCATCAACCAAAACACAATACTCGGTAATTTTTCTTCGGTGTCAGAAATGTACTGCAACAGGCTCACTAATGCAGAAAACAGCCCGCTTAAAATCATCCCGCTTAAAATCATCCCGATTAAAATCAGCATCAATAAACTTCTTCGACCAAACTTTACGCTAAATAAAAAAACGAGTACTAGTGTACTTAAACCGAAAAAAATCGTACTGGCAAATAATCCATACAGACTCAAACTAAAAAAGATGGCCAGTGTGCCGCCAAATGCCGAACCAGAAGTAACGCCAATAATATGTGGATCCACCAACGGATTACGGAAAATGCCCTGTAATGCCGCACCGCTTAAGGCTAATCCAGCCCCCACACAAAGAGCGGATAAAATACGTGGTAAACGAACTTGGAAAATAACCTGCTGATGGATTGGGTCAATAGGAAGTGCGGTCAATTTTGCCGCTAAAATTTGCAAAATCTGCTCTAAGGATAAAGCATAACGCCCTATTCCTAAAGAAATCAGGGCGCTCGCGACCAAGACAATGAGCAATAAGCCCATCAATTTGGAATGTTTATTTATCATTGTTATACGGCTGACGATAGAATTTCAAATAGTAGTCATTCACCATTTTATCTAAATCGATATCTTGGAATTTTTGCGGATATAGCGATTTTGCTAACCAAACTTCGCCTAATGCTAAGGCTTCCGGCATCGGATAACCCCAAGCTTTCGCATATTCCGGCATTAAAAGCACTCGGTTATTTTTCACTGCATCAATATTAGCCCAAGCCGCATCTTCTTTAATTTGTGACACCACTTTAGGATAACGATCCTGCACCCAAATCACCGCTGGATTCCACTCAAGCACATTTTCCATGGAAACCTGTTTAAAGCCTTTCACCGTTGCCGCTGCGACATTATACGCGCCAGCATGTTCCAACATTAAACCAGTATATTTACCCGAACCATAGGTATTTAAATCTGGGTTAGCCATATAGGTGCGCACTCGTTTCTCCGCAGGAATGTCTCCCAAACGTTCCGCCAACATTTTACGATTCGCAAATGCGGCTTTAACTAATTCTTTGCCTTGTTGTTCTTTTTCAAACACTTGAGCAATCAACTCAATACCTTGAGTTAAGCCTTCGTTATAAGCTTTATCCTCATCGGTCAAGGTTGGATTAAGTTTATCTTTATCGCTGCCAGTTCGTAGAGAAATAGCAATCACCGGAATACCGGTATCAGCAATTTGCTTAATCATTTCTGGTGGCGCATAGTTGGTAACAAACACCACATCCGGTTTTAATTCCAACAAACTTTCAATATTCACCGAATTTAAATCGCCTGGCATGGCCATTTTTTCTAATTCCGGCGCTAAACGTACATAATTTTGCCCCAGTTGTTTTTTCCAATTTGATAACACCCCAACAATTTGTTTGGTAGCATCTAATTGCACGGCAATATTGAGGGTTTGATGCTGTAATACCACAGCACGTTGAATATGATCTGGAATGGTTACTTGACGATCCAATTGATCAGTTACAACACGATCAGCTAATGCCGATGTGGAAAAAATGCCGAACAAAGCTGCAGCAAATAAGCGATTAAATTTCATAAATTATCCTTAAAATGAAAACGGATCTTGATTATACAACGAAATATATAGCGATATGTACAAAATAATTGATGATCTAAACAAAACAACTATGCTTTGCTAATCACCACCTTAATATCCTCTGGTGCAGCATAATAAGGCGCAGAGGTAATAAACAAATTAATACCTAGCTTGGCATAGTCCGCCACATTATTTTTATTCACCCCACCAGCGACAGAAAGCGTAATTGCTTTGCCTTGAGCCTTGATGAGATCCAAAGCCGCTTTCACGTCTTCAACCGACCATTTATCTAGCTGAATAATATCGGGAGAGGCACTAATCATTTGTTCAAATTGTGCAAAATTGTCTGCTTCAAGGGTAACCTTATTTTCTGGCGCTTCACGCTTCAAGGTTTCCACGATATGTGCCCAGTTATTCGGTTCAGCCAATAAATTACGATGATTTGTGAAAACCAATAAGGTTTCACTCACGCCTTGACGATGAATATGTCCGCCAGCAGCCAGCACTGCATTGGTCGCCAGTTTACGGGTATTCGGGATACTTTTACGGGTACACGCTACCACCGCATTTGGGTTAATCGCTTTGGCATTAGCAATCATCTCCGCCGTGTATTGCGCTACGCCACAAGACCATTCCAATACAAGCTGCACCACCTTCCATGCCTGCTGTAATTTGTCCGCAGAATCGACCGCACTTAGCAATAAAGCCCCCGCCTCAACAGATTCCCCTTCATTCACATAAACCTGAGGCGTAATGCCTAATTTTTTCAGTAATCGTTCTGCCACTGAAATCCCCGCCACCACTCCGGCATTTTTACGTTTGAATTCAATTTTTGCTGGGACTTTTTCCAACCCCAACGCGTGCGTGGTTAAGTCACCGCGATAAATATCTTCCAATAAAAAATCATCGAGTTCTTTGTCTGAAAAATAAATCATAGTTTGTCCTTAAATGTTGAGATGTTTTTGCAATTCCTGAACTGAAGTGCGGTAAATTTTGGCGAGGTTTTCAAAGGTCATCAGTTCATTTTTTTCGCCTTGTTGAAAACCAAATTCTTGATCGAGCATTGCAATATTTTCGGCTAAATAGACCGCTTGTTGTGGATTGTGAGTCGTAATCAGTAAGGCGATATTTTGATGTTGTAACTGTTTAATTTTTTCCAACACTCTAATTTGGTTACCAAAATCAAGACTGGCTGTCGGTTCGTCCATAATCAACAATTTCGCCTGTTGTGCAATGGCTCTGGCGATAAGCACAAGTTGTTTTTCTCCCCCACTGAGTTCATAGTAATAACGTTTAGCAAGGTGGGTTATTTGTAATTCCGCTAAAGCCGCGATAGCAAGATCTTTATCTTCCGCTTTTGGGGTTTGATACCATTTTAGATATGCAGAACGCCCCATCAACACCATATCTTGCACCAGAAAAGGAAAAAGTTGCGCGTGTGCTTGCGGCACATAAGCAATTTCGCGTGCTAATTCAGCGGCAGAATATGTGGCAAGCGGTCGATTTTGAAAGAAAACTTGCCCATTGAGAGCAGGCTGCAAACCAAGCAAGGTTTTTAAGAAAGTACTTTTCCCTGCACCATTGGCGCCAAGTAAACAGCAAATTTGCTGAGGTTTCAGTGCAAAATTGATCTTATCTAGCAGAGGCTTATTACCATAACCAATCGTCAATTGTTGCGTTTCAATTAAATTCATTTTCGCCCTCTCAACAATAAATAGAGGAAAAACGGTGCACCACAAGCAGAGGTTAAAATCCCGATGGGAAGTTCAATGCTCGCAACTGTGCGAGCAAGTGTATCGGTGAGAAGTAAAAAGCTCGCACCAAGCAACAAGGATGTCGGCAGCAATAAAATGAAATTGGCGCCTACCAATAATCGAGCGATATGGGGTACAAGCAAACCGACCCAGCCAATAATCCCCGTAATGGAGACCGCACTTGCGGTGCAAAGCGTAGTGAAAATAATCAAAATATAGCGTGTGCGTTGAATAGGAATACCGAGGCTTTTAGCCTCATCTTCTTCTAAGGCGAGCAGATTTAAGCGCCAACGCAATAAGAAAAGTGGCAGAATGCCGAGTATCAAAATAGGGGCAAGTTGAGTTAATTCTTTCACTCCTACGGCCGTGAAACTGCCTAATAGCCAAAAAGTAATCGAAGGTAATTGGGTGAAAGGATCGGCTAAAATTTTTAACAGTGAAATACCTGCACCAAGTAATGAACCGATAGCAATCCCTGAAAGCACTAAGACCAAAATCGGATCTTGATTACGGCTTCGTGATGCGACCATAGAAACACACAGCACCGCCAAGATACCGCCACTAAAGGCAAAAAGCTGCACGTAAAACATCGGTAAATTGTAGAAAATCGCCAATGATGCACCAAGCCCCGCACCGCTTGAAACCCCTAAGATATCAGGAGAAACCAACGGATTTTTAAACATCCCTTGATAAGTCGCACCTGCGGCGGCTAATGCGGCCCCCACTAAACAGGCGACAAAAATACGTGGGGTACGAATATGCCAAAGCACTGTTTCAACAGAAGAAGGCGTTTGGCATTCCGTTTCAAATACACAGCGAATCGCTTGTCCCAGTTGAAGTGGAGAAATCGGAAATCTCCCCACATTCAACGAAAGCAAAATGGTGCCGACTAATAAAATCACTAGCGAAGTGAAAAAGAGTTTGGGATTACGTTGAACAAAATACGGCATAACTATTTCATATCATGTAGCAATTGAGTCGCTTGCTCTGGGGTTAATTCAATCTGATAGAACACGTAATAAAACGTTTGCACTTCTTTTGAAAATTCAGTCATAGGTTTACCGCTAACTAAATGCGAGACCCAACGCACCCCAAGCAAACGGTTCACACTAGGTGGCGAATCTAACCAACCAAATGGATTATTCGGGATTAAAAAAACTTGTCCATTTTTGACCGCACTTAACTGTTGCCATTGCGGATTCTCTTTTAAGGTTTGCAAAAACTCTGGGTATTGGCTAAAAATTACATCAGGGTTCCATAATAAAAGCTGCTCCATCGAAACCTGCGTAAGCCCTTTATGATCGCCTTCTACCACATTTTTTAAACCCACGATTTCAATGGCTTCTGTATGAATAGAGCCTTTTTGCCCTGTTTGTAGGCCATCTGCACTACGAGCTAAATAGAAGGTTTTGGTCAATTTAGAGGTATTTTCGACCGCTTGTTTAAGGGTTTCTTCGGCATACTTCGCTTGAGGTTCTGTAAGATTTTCTACGCCTAACACGTTCCCTAAATAACGCAAAGTAGTGGGTGTTTCACTGAGTTTGCCGTCTAGCAGCAAATAAGGTACACCTGTTTGGTCAAAAGTCCGTTTTGCTTGATCCATATAGTTTGGGGTAACATTGCCTACATCAATAATTAAATTCGGTTGCAATGCCACAATTTTCTCTGGCGAGAGCGTGCTGCCTTTTCCGGCAATTTTTCCCAAGGTTGGTAGAGATTGTTGTGCTGCAGGAAACAATTTTCCACGTTTTTCCATATTAAATCCCGCCAATCCCAGTAATTTATTGGGCGCGCTTGAAAGGAGCAACACATCAGCCGGATTACCCGCACTTAATACTTTTTCAATTTTAGCTGACGGAGGTAATTCCCCCGCCAAATAAGCGATTTCTTCTGTTGCAAATGCACTGGTTGATACACAAAGCGCAAGTGCAATACCTATCCATTTTTTCATATTCTTCCCTCTTTTAGCGATTTAAAATGAGATGGCTTTATTTTAACGCTATATATTTTTTAACATAGTAAATAAATTTTGGTAGAATGTCATCGTTATGTTTTTTATTATATAACATTTATTATTCATAGCTAAAGGTGAAAAAATGAAATGGGATGTGATTTATAAGTTTTGCTTGCTTTGTATGCTCATTGCAGGATTGGCAGGCATCTTGTTCAGCGGCTTAGGGATCTACTTTCAGTGGCCCATTCAAGGCATCTTTCAGTTGCATTTAGGTTCGGCGTTACTGCTTATTTTGGGCGTGGTTTTACACTTCTTTAATCGAAAAAATAAAGCGGTCAAAATTGTGCAACAATTTACCGATTTAGTGACACATAATCGCTATCCTACCTATTGTAATTTAGATCGTTTGATCATGACGTTTGAGCACTTTTCAATTCTGCAAATTGCAGAGCAACTTCAGCTCAACCCTTCGATTTTATTCTCCGAATTAGCTAACGGAAAAATAAACTTCAGCGATGCTAACCGCACTTTGCGAGAAAATTTCCCTCATAATGATGAAAAAATTTTCGCCGCGATCACCATTGCATTGAAGTTACGCTTCAACCCTAACCTAAAAGGAAGTTCCAATGGAAAAGAAACTGCTTTGCATCGCCATTAGTTTGGCTTGCTTGCCTGCTTATGCCGAAAATGTATTTACCCTTGGTCAAATTGAAGTCATCGGTGAAAAATCAAGTGATCTCAGCACCGCTCGTATTGACCAGGCTGAATTACAAAAAAATAACCAAGATCGAGTGTCTGATGTAGCCAAAAGCACACCGGGTGTGTTTGTCGAACATGGCGGCGCACGCAACGAATACAACTTACTCGTGCGTGGTTTTAATGCTCGCCGGGTACCCGTATTTATGGATGGTATTCCGGTTTATGTCCCTTATGATGGTGAAATGGACTTGGGTCGTTTTACCACCTTTGATTTATCTCGTATTGATATTTCTAAAGGCGCAAGCTCTGTGCTTTATGGCGCAAATACGATGGGTGGTGCCGTGAATTTAATTTCTAAAAAACCAACTCAACCTTTCGAAGGTTCTATTGGCTATGGCTTTTCACACGGTAAAAGTGGTGGCACAGCAACCAATAAAACAGATTTTAATTTAGGCACTAAACAAGAACTATTCTATGCGCAAATAAGTGGTTCTTTTATTGAAAAACAAGGCTTACAACTCTCTCATCATTATCAACAAATCAATCCAAAAGGCGATGATGGCGGTCGAGCCGAAAATTCTAAACAACGTGATAAAAAATTAAGTTTAAAAGTCGCTTATACGCCAAATGAGAATGATGAATACGCACTGGCGTTCTCCACACAAAAAGGCACCAAAGAATCACCGTTCTATTCTGGCTCTGATAGTTTTGAACGCTATTGGCGTTGGCCGATGTGGGACAAAGACAGTATCTATTTCCTTTCCCATACTAAATTTGGCGCCCACAATCTCACGCTAAACACGAAGGCATTTTATGACACCTTTAAAAATGATCTACGTGCTTTTGATGACGCTACATTCAGTACTCAAAAGAAAAAATCGAGCTTTAATAGCTATTACCGTGATTATTCCTACGGTGCGGGTTTTGATTTAGGTGGCGATTTAACCTCAAAAGATCGCTTAAAATTCTCTACCCTCATTAAATATGACGTTCATCGCGAACATAATGATGATGAACCGACCGCAGTAGATAAAGATCGTACCTACAGCTTTGGTTTAGAAAATACTCATCGTTTTAATGAGAAAACCTCTCTTATTACAGGTATCAGCTACGACAAACGTGATTCAAACCGTGCTGAGAAATTTGAAAAACAATGTGCATCAACTCACCAAAAAAATGTGATTTGCCCGTTTGATATCGGTAATAAACACGCCTTTAATTATCAAATCAAACTTGCCCATCATTTCTCTGAACATGATGAATTGGCACTAAGTTTCGCGAAGAAAACACGTTTTGCTACCATGAAAGAACGTTATTCTCGCCGATTTGGTCGTACTGAACCGAATCCATTCTTAAGCCCAGAAACCGCTTACCATTACGAAGCCAGCTATATGCATACCTTTGGCGATTGGTTAAGAGTGGATAGCGCACTTTTCTACTCTGAAGTAAAAGATGCGATTGAAGAAGTCGCGATTAGCAAAAAGCTCAATCAGTATCAAAATGTGGGCAAAGAAGCCTTTAAAGGTGTTGAACTAGCCGTGAACCTTTTTGCAACGGATAATTTAACGTTAGGGGCAAACTACACCTATACCCATGCAAAAAATAAAACACAAAACACTATTGTGAAGAATGTGCCAAAACATAAATTCTTTGCATTTATCGATTGGAAAATGTTACCAAACCTTTCACTTTATGTGAGCCAAGAAGCGGAACATGGCCGTTATTATTTAGATGGTGGTGATACTGTGAAACTCTCTGGTTTTGGAAACAGCAATGCAAAATTGATCTATGAACCTATTTCAGGATTAAGTTTAGAAGCAGGGGTATCAAACCTCTTTGATAAAAACTACTACTATCAAGCGAGCTACCCAGAAGAAGGTCGTGTTTATTTCGGCAATATTCGATATAAATTCTAAAATAAAAAACGGGCAACTTGTAAAACAGGTTGCCCGTTGTTTTTATAAAGCCATTAATCTTTCAGCGCTTTGATTTTTTCAATTACGTTCGTGGTTGAACAGCCATTTTCGAAATTCAATACGCGAACATCACCGCCGTTTGCCCATACTTCTTTACTGCCTGCAATCTCTTCTGGTTTGTAATCGCCGCCTTTCACCAATAAATCCGGTAAAATCTCACCGATTAAACGTTGTGGTGTATCTTCATCAAAAGAGACCACCCAATCCACAGAAGCTAAACCAGCCAATACTGCCATACGGGCATTCAAATTGTTAATTGGGCGACTTTCACCTTTTAAGCGTTTCACTGAATCATCCGTATTAACGGCAACAATTAAACGATCGCCAAGTTTGCGGGCATTTTCTAAATAAGACACATGGCCAGGGTGAAGAATGTCAAAACAACCGTTTGTCATCACAATTTTCTCACCGCGTGCTTTAGCATGAGCTACCGCAGTTTTTAATTGGCTTTCTGACATAATACCGAAGCCTGTTTCAGAACGGCCATGGATTGCATTCTCTAATTCCACAATAGAAACGGTTGATGTACCCAATTTGCCAACCACAATACCAGCCGCCACATTGGCTAAATAGCAAGATTCTTCAAAAGAACGACCATCTGCAAGTGCAGTTGCTAATACGCTGATTACGGTATCGCCTGCCCCCGTTACATCAAATACTTCTTTTGCAAGCGTTGGTAAATGGAATGGCTCTTGATTTGGGCGAAGTAATGTCATGCCTTTTTCAGAGCGCGTCACTAAAAGTGCGGTCAATTCAATGTCTGAAATTAATTTTAAGCCTTTTTCAATGATCTCTTCTTCAGAAGCACATTTACCCACTACAGCTTCAAACTCAGACATATTTGGCGTCAGTAAAGTCGCACCACGATAACGCTCAAAATCTGTGCCTTTTGGATCGATCAAGACTGGTACGTTTGCTTTGCGTGCAATTTGAATCATTTTTTGCACATCTTTTAACGTACCTTTACCATAATCCGACAGCACTAACGCACCAAAATCTTTCACTTCAGCTTCCAATTTCGCTAGCAACTCTTGGCATTCTACGTTTTGGAAATCTTCTTCAAAATCTAAACGAAGTAACTGTTGATGGCGAGATAAAATACGCAATTTCGTAATGGTTGGGTGAGTATCCAATGCTACAAAATTACAATCAATTTTTTGATGCTGTAATAAATTCGTTAAGGCTGAACCTGTTTCATCCTGACCAATTAAACCCAAAATTTGCACGGGCACATTAAGAGAAGCAATATTCATCGCCACGTTTGCTGCACCACCTGCTCGTTCTTCGTTATTTTGCACGCGAACCACAGGAACCGGTGCTTCTGGCGAAATACGATTAGTTGCACCAAACCAGTAACGGTCAAGCATGACATCGCCTAACACTAATACTTTCGCTTGATTAAAATTGGCAGAATATTGAGCCATTTTGAAATCTCTCTATTGGAATAATAAAAATTTGGTGCAATTTTACCACAACTCAAATTTGCGATAAACTAGACACCGAACTAACCAGAAAAGAATTATGAAAAACGAAAAACTCCCTCAATTTCAACCGCACTTTCTTGCCCCTAAATACTGGGGCTTTTGGCTTGGTGTGGCGATTTGGCGAAGCCTTTTGTTACTTCCCTACCCAATTTTACGTCACATCGGCAACGGATTAGGCTGGCTTTTCTCAAAATTAAAAGTGGGAAAACGTCGTGCGGCCATTGCCCGTCGAAACCTTGAACTCTGCTTCCCAGAAATGTCTGAGCAAGAACGTGAAGCCATTTTGCAAGAAAACTTACGCGCCGTTGGGATGGCGATTATTGAAACCGGCATGGCATGGTTTTGGTCTGATGCCCGAATTAAAAAATGGTCAAAAATTGAAGGCTTAAATTATTTAAAAGAAAATGCTCAAGACGGCATTATCTTTGTGGGTGTTCATTTCCTCACTCTTGAGTTAGGTGCGCGTATTGTGGGCTTACATCATCCTGGCATAGGTGTTTATCGTCCCAATGACAATCCTGTATTGGATTGGTTACAAATTAAAGGTCGCTTACGTTCAAATAAAGATATGCTGAACCGAAAAGATCTACGTGGAATGTTCAAAGCTTTACGCAAAGGTGAAACCATTTGGTATGCGCCCGATCATGACTACGGGCGAAAAAATGCCGTATTTGTGCCTTTCTTTGCTGTAAAAGAAGCGGCAACTACTACGGGCAGTTATTATCTACTTAAGTCCGCGCCAAATTGTAAAGTTGTGCCTTTTGCCCCATTGCGTAATAAAGATGGTTCAGGCTATACGGTCAGTATTTCTCCTCCAGTGGATTTTTCCGATCTTTCAGATGAAACGGCGATCGCTGCAAGAATGAATAAAGTCGTGGAAAAAGAAATTTTAAAAGGTGTGGAACAATACATGTGGCTCCACCGCCGATTTAAAACACGTCCAACTGAAGATGAGCCAAGTTTGTATTCGTAAAAAAGATGGTCTACTAAAAAAACTGAAAAGGCGAGATACTATAAAAAATCTAGCCTTTTATTTTATATTAAATAGACTATTTTTTTGGAAAAATACTCCTTACCTAATAACCAGAGATATCGATCAATTTCTTTTAAGTTAAATCCCTCTAATTTATAATATCTTTGAAAATTTAACAAAATTCCTTTAAATTTTCTGTAATTTTTTAAATCTTCCTTTTTAAAGGGTGAAAATTTATCTACTTTATTAAAATAAAGGAGAACTTTCTCCACATAGCTATCATAAATTGGAAAAGCAATTGGATTATGATGACTACAATATTTAGTCGCAAAAGAATAAAAATACCTCTTGTTATCACCAATTTTTACATTTCCTAACTCACGAACTAATTTGATATCACCAGCCTTTAAACGTTTATCTAGATCTTTAATACTTAAAATACGTTTTGCCACAGGATAAATAGCAAATATTCTTGTGCTATAAAAATCATTTAAACATGATGCCTTTAATAAAATATCAGTTATTTCAGAATTTCCAGGTAATAACTCTAGAAAAAGTTTATTTAATGCCCTTTCTTGTGAAGTATAACCTTCAAGATTTATCCATTCATCTAGATATTTATTAACTTCTGAAACACTTGGTTTAGGAGGTAAAGACTTTTCCACATTTTCTCCAATACTTGAAATTAATATAAATATGGGAACACAAAAACGAATAAGTAATATTTACTTCTATATACTTGCCATCCCACAATAAAAATAATAAACACCGCATGTATTACACACGGTGTTATTTATAAAGTCAGTCAATCGTAAATCCAACTTGTTACATGCTATACCTAATTTTACAATTTGGTAATGCACTTTGAAGTTGATGATACTCATCACTGTCAGGCTCTATACTGTAGTAATCAAAATTCTTAGTATCTTCTAAATAAAGGGTGTCTAAATTAGGCAAAGACGCTAATTTAGCTAATAATTGAATATCTACTTTATTACCTGAAAGGTCTAATTCTTTAATACTAGAGAATGAAATTATCAAATCTATTACATCTTCTTTTACAGACTCATCCCAATCCCTGAATGAAAGTGATGATACATTAAGGCTTTTTAATGTAGCAAGATTACTAATATCTTCGTAAGTACCAACATGTAGATTAATTACACAATTTGGTAATTTATCACCTAATGAGGCTAACATACTACACTCATCAGCACTCCAATCACCCGAATATGGTACAGAAAGAGTTCTTAAATTAGTCAACGAGGATAATTTTTCTAGAGCATCCCCAGAAACACTATTAGTAGTAAGATCCAGTTCTTTTAGTTGAGGAATTTGAGCAAGCAAATCAATTTCCTCCGAACCAAAACCGCCCCCCCAACCATGAAACGATAATGAAGACAATTGCTTAATATGTGATAATTTAGGTAACTCTCTAATATTAAAAACATTATCTGGAATGACAAATTTATGAGTTATTCCAGGTTCAAAATTACCATCAGAGAAATGCACACCTACAATATAATCTTTCAAATAGAAAGCGATTGCCCCATTTCTATCATAAAGATCTAGTTCTGTAGAAATTTCCTCACTTAAATCATCATATTCCGGAGTTAGTCCATGGTCTTCATCAAGAAATTCATCTTTAATATTCCATAACACAATATATTTTAGTGTGTCTGATAATCCACACCACCATTCCCAATCCTCATCAGAAATATACTCTGTAGTATCAGTATCAGTGATAAGTTCTTCTGGGAATTTATCCTCTGCTAGTTTTGTAGTTTCTCTACGGGTATCAACGCCGTTGATGAAATTAATTAATCGATGGCCAAAATAACGAGTATTCCAGTCATCAGAATATTCAAAACCAAGATCTTCAGAAATTTCTCTTAACATGCTCCGTGTTTTTCTGTCACGGCATCTGATAGTAACGGTATAATCTTCAGCAGATTCGATAATTAAATCTTTATAAATTGCACAGCTTCTAATTTTTTTAGACATAACTACCTCTCTCTTACCAAAGTTTTAAAACAACTTGACCAAAAGCAACTAAAATTGAGTGCCCATTAAACTCATAAGTATTACTCGAATTTGAACTAAATTGAGGTTTAATTTTATTCCCTTCAATTACCCAACTATTTTGTGAATTAGCTGAAAATTGAGGTTTTAATTCACGTCCGTCATACACCCAAGTATTTTTTGATGTTGCAGAAAATTTAGGTTTTAGATAACGACCGTCATATACCCAAGTATTTTGTGAAGTTGCTCCTGATTTAGGTTTTAACTCACGCCCATCACAAGACCATTTACTTGATAATTCAATTTTTGGCATGTTTTACTCCGATTCCTTATGTTAAATGTTAATTAAAAATATTTTTATCAGTGTTTGTTTAGTTGGTATGTCAATACCAACTAAAAGAAGTATACTTCTTGGTATAAAATATATTTAAAACAATTAGTTATGCCTTTAATTATACCTAGAGCCAATTACTCGATTACGCGACTAACTCAGCAAATTCTCCCTATAAAATTTTGTAAAAAAAACTGCCATTGAGGACTGATAAATCTGTCAATGATTCAATTTTTAAAAAATATCTAAAATTTTTCTTGATCTTTATATAATTAAATATATAATGAAGTCGTTTTAAGGTTTTAGATAGTAAACTTGTGTTATGACAGACACACTACTGGCTAGTGCATTCCCCCCACTCACTCCTTTTGCACTAGCCATTTTTTTTGAAATCTCTTACCATATCTCACCTTTTTTCTTTTTCTTAAAAAATAATGAATAATCTAGAACTTGAACGTTTACTAAACGAAAAACTTAGCACAGACAGAATTAACGATTACGCACCTAACGGTTTACAAGTAGAAGGCAAAGCAGAGATCAAAAAGATCATCACGGGCGTCACCGCGAGCCAAGCACTAATTGATTATGCCGTTGCACAACAAGCTGATGCGGTACTTGTCCACCACGGCTATTTTTGGAAAAGTGAAAATCCTTGTATTCGCGGCATGAAAGGCAAACGTATTAAAACGTTGCTTGTAAATGACATCAATTTATATGGCTATCATTTACCCTTAGATGTTCACCCTGAATTAGGTAACAATGCTAAACTTGCTCAGTTATTAGATATTGACGATCTTCAACCTTTAGAAAATAGCTCAACCAGCATTCCTGTTTGGGGGACGTTAAAAGATCCTGTTACGGCTGAAGAATTTGCGCAACGTATTGAACAAGTGCTTCACCGTAAACCGTTAATTTGCACGGAAAACGGACCGCACTTAATCCGTAAAATTGGCATTTGTACCGGTGGAGGACAAGGCTATATTGATTTAGCGGCAGCACAAGGTTGTGATGCCTTTATTACCGGTGAGGTTTCGGAGCAAACAATTCACTCAGCTCGTGAGCAAGGTATTCATTTCTTTGCAGCTGGTCACCATGCAACAGAACGCTACGGCATTAAAGCATTAGGTGAATGGTTAGCGGCTGAATATAGCTTAGATGTAGAATTTAAAGATATTGATAATCCGGCCTAACTGGTACAAAGTGTGATTAATTGCCGAAAGCTCACAAAACAAGTATAATCTCGTCGATTTTTTTAACTCAAACATAGGAAAAAATATGGGTTTCTTAACTGGTAAACGTATTTTAGTAACAGGTCTTGCAAGCAACCGTTCTATCGCTTACGGGATTGCAAAAGCAATGAAAGAACAAGGCGCTGAACTTGCTTTCACTTATTTAAACGATAAATTACAACCGCGCGTAGAAGAATTTGCAAAAGAATTTGGTTCTGACATCGTATTACCTTTAGACGTAGCGACCGATGAAAGCATCCAAAACTGCTTTGCTGAATTAAGCAAACGTTGGGAAAAATTTGATGGTTTCGTACACGCTATCGCATTCGCACCAGGCGACCAATTAGATGGTGACTACGTAAACGCAGCAACTCGTGAAGGCTACCGTATCGCTCACGACATCAGCGCATTCAGTTTCGTTGCAATGGCACAAGCGGCACGTCCTTACTTAAATCCAAACGCTGCATTATTAACCCTTTCTTACTTAGGTGCTGAGCGCGCAATTCCTAACTATAACGTGATGTGTTTAGCAAAAGCATCTCTTGAAGCGGCAACTCGCGTAATGGCAGCTGACTTAGGTAAAGAAGGTATTCGTGTAAATGCGATTTCTGCGGGTCCAATCCGTACCTTAGCAGCATCAGGCATTAAAAACTTCAAGAAAATGCTTGCTACATTCGAGAAAACCGCAGCATTACGCCGCACAGTCACTATCGAAGATGTGGGTAACTCAGCACAACTTAAGCAACAAATCCACGATAGCAAAGAACACGTTGAAGGCGTGGTAAAAAGTACTGATAAAGCTTATGGTTTTTTAGAGTGCGATAAAAAAAACTACTTTATTGCCCCACCTGCAATGAAAAAAGTGATGCACGGTGACAAAATCAAAGCCACTATTGAAAAACAAGGTGATAAAGAGCAAGCTGAACCTGAAGAATTAATTGAGCCAATGCTCACTCGCTTTATTGCCAAAGTGCGGTTCAATAAAGACAAGAAATTGCAAGTTTTGGTTGATCACCCAAGTATCAACCAACCCATTGGTGCACAACAAGCTAAATCCGTCAAAGAAGAATTACAAGAAGGCGACTGGGTCGTAGCAAATTTGAAAACGCACCCATTACGTGATGATCGCTTTTTCTATGCCACCATCAATCAATTTATCTGCCGTGCTGATGATGAATTAGCCCCTTGGTGGGTGACATTGGCACGTCATGAGCAATCTCGTCATCCGGTGCAAGGTGCAGAAAATTATGAAATGTTAGATCAACAAACACGTGAAGATCTGACCGCACTTCATTTTGTCACTATTGACTCTGAAAGCACTCAGGATATGGACGATGCTCTTTATATTGAACCTATCAAGCAAAATGGTACGCAAACTGGCTGGCGATTAGTCGTTGCCATTGCGGATCCCACAGCTTACATTGCATTAGATTCACAAATTGAAAAAGATGCGAAACAGCGTTGTTTTACCAATTATTTACCAGGCTTCAACATCCCAATGTTGCCGCGTGAATTATCTGATGAATTATGTTCATTAATGGCAAATGAAACTCGCCCTGCATTAGTATGTTACATCGAAACGGATCTTGCGGGTAACATCACAGCTAAACCGCATTTTGTGTCTGCTTATGTGCAATCTAAAGCAAAATTAGCCTATAACAAGATTTCAGATTATTTAGAACAAGTAGCTGATGCATGGCAACCGGAAACACCTGAAATTGCACAGCAAATTGATTGGTTACATCAATTTACTCTAGCGCGTATTCAATGGCGTAAAACCCATTCATTGTTATTTAAAGAGAAACCAGATTACTCCTTTATTCTCGCTGAAAATGGCAAAGTGAAAGAAATTAAAGCGGAATATCGTCGTATTGCAAATCAAATCGTGGAAGAATCCATGATCATTGCCAACATTTGTGCCGCTCAATTGGTTATTGCCAAATGCGTCATGATATTGAACCGATTGAAGGTGACTATTTAGAATTCCGTTTACGTCGTTATTTAACCTTTGCGGAGTTTAAATCAGAACTTGCTCCACATTTTGGGCTTGGATTAGAAGGTTATGCGACCTGGACATCGCCTATCCGTAAATATTCCGATATGGTGAACCATCGTTTAATTAAAGCCGTGCTCACACAGCAAGCTTGTGAAAAACCACAAGATGAAGTCCTTGCTCGCTTACAAGAAGCCCGTCGTCAAAATCGCTTGGTTGAGCGTGATATTGCCGATTGGCTATATTGTCGCTACCTTGCTGACAAAGTCGCTGAAAATGTGGAATTTGATGCAGAAGTACAAGATGTGATGCGTGGCGGTTTACGTGTTCAATTATTAGAAAATGGCGCATCTATGTTCGTACCAGCTTCTACATTGCATCCAAATAAAGATGAAATGCAAGTGAATGCTGATGAATTAGCGCTGTATATTCGAGGGGAGCGCCGTTACAAAATCGGTGATTTAGTGAAAGTAAAACTCACCGAAGTACGAGAAGAAACTCGCAGTATTGTCGGTCAATTAATCATTTAATAACCACTTCCCTCTATCTAGAAATACCGCTCGTTAAATTACATTTTAGGAATTTCTACGCCCGATGAAAGCACGTCTTGAATATCGGATTTTAAGACATCTGCTTTTGGTCCATAAATCGCTTGGATACCAGAGCCTTTCACGATAAAGCCCATTGCACCTGCTTGTTTCCAACTTGCTTCATCACCCACTAACTCTGGATTATGTACGGTGATACGTAAACGTGTCATACAAGCATCAACATCTGCAATATTATTACGTCCACCAAGTAAGTTGATGATTTGAATAACTTGCGCGCTAGCATCCGCCACTTTTGGCTCATTGCTAGAAGCTTCATCTGAACCTTTTGCATCATAGTTACCATTACGGCCTGCTGTGGCAAGATTAAATTTCTTAATCATAAAGTTCGCGATAAAGAACATAGCCACTGCAAAGAGGATTGATACCCAAATAAAGTTGATCACATCCATACCAATGCCAGCTTTAATCGCCATTGGTGTACGAGTTAAAAACTCAATGTTACCGAATGAATGCACACGTAAGTCCACAATATCTGCCATGGCAAAAGCACAACCTTGTACTAAAGCATAAACAATATAAAGCGGTAATGCGACAAACATAAACATGTATTCGATTGGTTCAGTCACACCTGTTAAGAACACCGCAAGTGCAGAAGAAAGGAAAATACCTTTATAGAGTTTTTTCTTGTCTTCATCCACATTGATATACATTGCGAGAGTCAAGCCCATTAAGATACCGGTTGAACCAATCATTTGTCCTACTTTGAAGCGAGCAGGTGTCACAGTTGAAAGAAGTTCGTTATATTGCGTTAAATTACCTGCATCTTTAAGGTTGATTAAGTCAGTCACCCAGGCAAGCCAAAGTGGATCTTGACCAAATACTTGTTTGCCTTGTTGTGCACCGGTTAAGAACTCATAAGTACCGCCTAATGAAGTGTAATTCATTGGAATGGTCAACATATGGTGTAAACCAAATGGAAGTAAAAGACGCTCTAAGGTACCATAAATAAATGGTGCCAAAATCGGTGCTGAACTTTGTGAGTTAGCAATCCATTGACCGAAATGATTAATTCCTGTTTGAACTAAAGGCCAGAATAATGATAGGAAGATCGCCACTAATACAGAACGATAAATAACAACGAAAGGAACGAAGCGTTTACCATTAAAGAACGTCAGTACTTCAGGTAATTTACGGAAATTGTAGTAACGGTTAAAAGTTGTTGCCCCCACAAAACCCGCGATAATACCAACGAACACACCCATATTTAACGCAGGTTGCCCAAGCACATTCACAAAGTAATTCGCCACAGGAATTTCACCGGCCAATACTGTACTTACATGTGCATTTGGATCCGCTAGCATTTCAAGTTTCACACCGAAAAAGTTACCGGTAATTAAGTTAATTAAAATGAAAGCAAGACCGGCTGCAAATGCCCCCCCTGCACGCTCATTTGCCCAGCTACCACCAATCGCTAAAGCAAATAATAAATGAAGATTACCGATAATCCCCCAACCAATTTGAGCGATAATGTTTCCAACACGCGCTAGCCATTCTGCGTCACTAATCAAAGGCAGTGAGTTACCAATACTCACCATTAAACCCGCTGCTGGCATAACGGCAATCACAACCATTAGGCACTTACCGAATTTTTGCCAAAACTCAAAACTGAGTAGTTTTTTCATATCAATCCTCCTACAAGATGAGATCTACTTCTACGCCAAAATGGTCGGAAACAATCGGTTTATTTTTGCCATTAAAAATAACCTGACTGGATAAAACCCTTTTTGCTTGGTTTAAAAAAATATAATCTAATCGCTTTTCTTGACTATGGCCTTTCCAGCCGTCAATCGCTTTCTCTACAGTGATGCCGTTATCCTTCTGCTCTGCCATTTCAAAAGTATCGAATAAGCCTAAGGATTTAATTTGTTGGTAAGCTTGCTGATCGCTTATTGCATCGGTATTGAAATCCCCCATCAGAATTTTAAGATTCGCACTTTGACTTCGCTCTACAATATAACGAACATTATCGAGTTGGTTTTCCCCATCACAATTTGGTAAATTGATATGGCAAGAATAACATTCAATTAACTGTCCTTGATACTCTACCGTCAAACCAATGATTTTACGCGAGAGAATCGAGTCAAGACGTTGGTGTTGGCTACAATAAAACGCATCAACATCATAAACAGGCAAACGCGTTAAAAATGCAATGCCTTCATCATATTTATCATAACCAATATGCGAATTGCTCCAAAAAAGCGAGTATTTCTGTGCAACGCGTTGATTGATTTTATTTAACAGAATGACGCCATAGTTATCTTGCTTTAACGTTGGCGAAATAGCAGGAGACGACATCAATTGATTAACCTCTTGTAAGGCAATGATGTCATAACCCTTTTCCACAATAGTTTCCGCAAGAATCTCTATTTTTTCCGCTTGGTTAGCTTCTAACCAAGCGTGTACATTCAGGGTAAGTAGTTTCATTGCTTCCCCTTAGCCCTCACAATGCCAAATGTCTGCATTATATTGAGCGATCGTGCGGTCAGATGAGAAGAAGCCCGCTTTTGCGATATTTTGAACGACCTTCTCATTCCAACTATCTTGATCTTCATAATCGGCTAAGATTTGTTCTTTCGCTTCAACATAAGCATTAAAGTCAATTAACGTCATAAACCAGTCTTTATTCAATAATTCATTATAAAGACGTTCTAAACGTGTTTTATTGCCTAATTTCACTACTGCAGGATTCAGAATGAAATCGACCGCTCTTTTAATATCTTTGTCGTTTTCATAATACTCTTTTGAAACATAACCTGCTGTTTCATAAAGTTTAATAATGCTTTCTGAATCTTTACCGAATGTATAGATATTTTCAGCACCGGCTAATTCTGCAATCTCAACATTAGCCCCATCCATTGTGCCTAAAGTTAACGCGCCATTAAGCATAAATTTCATATTCCCTGTACCGGAAGCTTCTTTAGAGGCAAGTGAAATCTGCTCAGAAATATCGGTTGCTGGAATGAGTTTTTCCGCCACGCTCACATTATAGTTTTCCACCAAATGTACGTTTAAATACTTGTTCACTTCAGGATCATTATTGATTAACTCAGATAAACAAAGAATTAAGTGAATAATATCCTGTGCAATTACATAAGCAGGTGCAGCTTTTCCGCCAAAAATCACGGTAATCTTACGTTTTGGTAATTTACCTGCTTTAATTTCTAAGTATTTATGAATCACATAAAGCGCATTCATTTGTTGGCGTTTGTATTCATGGAAACGCTTAATTTGCGTATCAATGATTGAATTTTCATCTAACTCAATACCTTTATTTTCTTTAAGGTAGGTTTTTAATGCCAATTTGTTTTCAAACTTAATTTTCGCTAATTGTTGATGAACCTTTTTATCATCTTTAAAGGCTAACAATTTTTCTAATTTGGTTGCATCATGCAAATACTCATCGCCAATCAATTCTTTAATGTAAGCCGCTAACGCTTGGTTAGAAAACTCTAACCAACGACGGAAGGTAATGCCGTTTGTCTTATTATTGAATTTTTCAGGATATAACGCATAGAATGCTTTAAGTTCTGAATTTTTCAAAATCTCCGTATGTAATGCTGCCACACCATTTACAGAATTTGAAAAGTGGATGTCCATGTGCGCCATATGCACACGTTTTTGTTTATCAATAATTTGTACTGCTGGATCTTTATATTCTGCACGCACTAATTTATCTAATTTCTTAATGATCACCACCAAATGCGGCACCACTTCATCTAGATAATCGAGCGGCCATTTTTCTAATGCTTCAGCCAAAATGGTATGGTTTGTATAGCCCACCATATTACGTACAATTTCAACCGCTTCTGCAAATTTAATCTGATGTTTTTCCGTTAATAAGCGAATTAATTCAGGAATCACCATTGAAGGGTGAGTATCGTTGATCTGAACATACGCATAATCAGCTAAATCATGTAAGTTACTACCACGCGCAATCGCTTCATCAATTAATAATTGTGCGGCATTTGATACCATGAAGTATTGCTGATAAATACGCAGTAATTCCCCATTTTTATCTGAATCATCTGGATAAAGGAATAATGTTAGATTTTCTTCAATCGCGGTTTTATCAAACTCAATACCTTTTTTAATCAGTTTAGGATTCACTGATTTAATATCAAATAAATTGAGATAGTTTTTCGTTTCCTTCTTATAACCTAAAATATCAATACGATCTAGTTTAGAGGTTAACGTAAATTTCTTAAATGGTACCTCATAGCTAATATCCGTTGGAATTAACCAAGAGTTATCTTCAATCCAATCATTAGGCTCTGCATGTTGTTCATTCTTTTTAAAGACTTGTTTGAACAAACCATAATGATAATTTAAGCCTACTCCCTCGGCATTTAAGCCAAGCGTAGACATTGAATCAATAAAACAGGAAGCCAAACGACCTAAACCACCATTTCCTAAAGACGGTTCTGGCTCAATATCTTCAATATGACTTAATGATTTACCCGCACTTTCTAATTCCGTTTTGATGTCTTGATAGACACCAAGGTTAATCAGGTTATTAGAAAGTAATTTACCAATTAAAAACTCAGCTGAGATATAGTAAACCTTACGTTTACCTGTGTTTTTAGGTTTATCTGCAGAGAGTGTTTTAACGTAATTTAATAATTGAATATAAGTTTCTTTATCGCTTAATTGTTCAAGCGATTTATTAGTTTTGTTTTTTACAAATGTACTAAATTTAATCATAGGGATTTCCTGATTAGCACGTTGATACAACGTGGTCATTTTGGCTAAAAAGTCTTTTTTATCTTGCGTTAAATCAGATTGCTGCATTCTCCATTGCCAGTTTCCACCAATCGTTGAAGGAATATTCATTCTTGAACTCGCAGGCAAATCTAAAACATCTTGCATTGTGGCAATCGCGGTATTGCTAACGGTTGCAAAAAGCTGACGAATCATCGCTTGGCAAATCGATTCATCCTCACTACGATGCGTATAATCATTAATATATTGTTGCTGTTGATCGGTAAGCCCGTTATACCAACCATTAGTCACATCGTTATCATGTGTACCGGTATAAACAATAGAATGTGGTATGCAATAATGCGGGCTATCTAAGCTTTTTCCACTGACATCTTCAAAGCCAAATTGCAAAATCTTCATGCCTGGATAATTACAATCTGTAAGTAGCTTTCTGGCTTTTTCATCAATATTACCTAAGTCTTCAGCAATAATCGGCAAATCGCCTAGTTGTTCTTTAACCACTTTGAATAAGTCATAACCCGGACCAGGCTGCCAACTACCGCATTTAGCAATATCAGCTTTTCCATCTACTTGCCAATAATCGGAGAAACCTTTGAAATGGTCGATGCGGAGTACATCATAAATCTTGAAGCTTTCTTCAATACGGTGAATCCACCAAGTATAGCCTTGTTTTTTATGTTCTTCCCAATCGTAAAGCGGGTTGCCCCAAAGCTGCCCCGTTGCACTGAATTGATCGGCTGGAACCCCAGCAACAAAAAGCGGATTACGTTCTTTATCTAATTGGAAGAGTTCAGGTTTTGTCCAAACTTCCACGCTATCTGCAGCCACGTAAATCGGCATATCACCGATAATCTTAATGCCTTTTTGATTCGCGTAATGTTTTAACTCGCTCCATTGTTTAAAGAAGAAATATTGCGTCACTTTAAAGTACTGAATTTGATCCGCTAACATCGTGCGATATTTTTCTAATGTTTTTGGATCGCGCGCAACAACTTTTTTATCATCCCATTTTTGTAATGCTTGATTACCAAAATGCTCTTTAATTGCCATAAACTCAGCAAAATCATCCAACCATAATCGATTGTTTTTCTCGAAGTGATTGAAATCAGCTTGGAGTGATTGATTCGCTAAAAAATTTTTTACGGCTGTTTCTAAAATCGGACGGCGTGCGTAAAAGATACGTTCATAATCCACGCTAGTTGGATCATCACCAAAATTGACTGAAGCATAATCAGATTCTTTCAACAAGCCCATTTGGGTTAGTAAATCAAAATCAATAAGGTGAGTATTACCTGCAATTGCAGAGAAAGATTGATAAGGTGAATCACCATAACTGGTGGTAGTAAGTGGAAGAATTTGCCAATAAGTTTGTTTAGTTTCAACTAAAAAATCGACAAAATCATAAGCCGATTGCCCAAAGCTACCAATCCCGAATGCATTTGGTAGCGAGGTAATGTGCATAAGAACACCACTTGAACGAGTAAGCATAATATTTCCTCTAGGAAGTTATATTTTGGCTCATTCTAACCTAACCGTATTTTTATGCAATAACTTATACGTAAAAGTTTAAAACATTTTCGTAAAAGAGTGACTCATATCACATTTTATACGTATAACATTTATGATTTTATGATATGCTATGGCGACACCTACGGAACGAACGGTCGATAAAAGGATTAAAAATGAGCAAATACAAGCAGGTCTATAATGAGATAAAGACCCAAATTAACAATGGTAATTTAGCACCATTGCAAGAACTCCCGAGTGAAAATGAACTCATGCAAAGCTATGGTTTTTCTAAAGATACTATTCGAAAAGCGCTTTCCTTACTTGAAATTGATGGCTATATTCAAAAGCAACAAGGCCGAAATTCTATTGTTTTAGAACATGATTTATCTAAACCACAAATGCTTTCTGAAATTAAAACCGTCAGCGAATTAAATAGTGCCTCAACACACCAAGTAAAAACCACATTAACCAGCTTGTATATTGTGCAAGGTGAAGAAGAGCTGATGCATATTTTTAATGTCGATGATCAGATCGATTTCTACCGTATTGCTCGTCTCCGTGAAATTGATGGTGAAGCCGTTGAATACGAGGTTTCTTATTTTGATCGCCGCATCGTGCCTTTTATTAGCCGAGAAATCGCTGAGCACTCTATTTATCACTATTTGGAAAACGAATTAAAATTAAAAATTAGTCACTCACAACGAAAAATTATCTTTCGCTATGCGAACGAAGAAGAAAAAAAGGCAATTGATCTTGGTGAGTATGACATGATTGTGAATGTGACGAGTACCACTTATTTGGCGGATGGTCGACCGTTTCAATATGGGAGTATTAGCTATCGACCAGATAAAATTGCATTTACATCAACAGCAAAACGACATGTCTAGTTTTTTTGTAAATGACACGTTGTGATTAAAAATTCATAAAAAAAGTGCGGTCATTTTTAACCGCACTTTTTGTTTAAACTACTTTAACCAAAATTGTCCTTTTAAGAGCTTTCCTAGCGTCATCAGTACTAAGCCACCAATCATCAAGTTAGCAAAGATAAACGCACCGTTTGCCAACCCGCTCAGTACGTTA
This sequence comes from Parahaemophilus parainfluenzae, assembly GCA_018378615.1. Taxonomy (GTDB): domain Bacteria; phylum Pseudomonadota; class Gammaproteobacteria; order Enterobacterales; family Pasteurellaceae; genus Haemophilus_D; species Haemophilus_D parainfluenzae_X. Next base: position 10,143 of record JAGZXE010000008.1, on the reverse strand, counting down.
TGATGAACAAAAGAAACTGCCCCGTTTGCTAAAGAAGCTAATCCGAATGAAAAAGACCAAAAACCAATATTCAGCCCTTTTTCACTAATCCAAGGGAAAAGGCGAATTAAAAAGAACATTTGTAAAAAGCCGTATCCCCATAAGAGCTTAACGAAAAGATCAATCTCTCCTCCATTAAGCGACAAGTAAGCCGACGAGCCCACAAATGCTGGCGCTAAAATGATCCCCATAGTTGGACGAAATTGAGGTTCAATCTGCAACACACGTAAGCGCTGTAATAATGCCGGTTCATAAATAATCCACGCAATCATCCCAGCCCCTAAAAACAAATAGCCTAAATCTTGATAGCCTAACAAGCCCAATGAAGCCGCACTGGTAAAGTTAGTGGCTACAGAGGGTAAATAAAATGGTGGCAATGTAGATTTCTGCTCAAATGTGCCATCTTTCCATAATGCACTAATACGCACAGAAGCAAATAACAATTGTCCAATCGTCCCGATCCAAATTAATCCCTCACCGATGAGAGGATACCAACGATATAGAACATCCCCGCTTAACATAGTTGTAATCGGTATTAAGGCGAGAAAAGAAAAACGTATCGGACAACAATATTCATCTCGTACTTCGTGAGAGAAATAAATCATTTTATAAATATAGAGCAAGACAAAAAGTGCCCATACCGAAATAGAAATTAATCCAATAATATCACTCACATTCCGAGAAAAAGAGAGCGTATCACCCATATGCAGCCAGGCTAAAGACAAGGCACCTAAACCTAATGGGATCGCGAAATACCCAGTTGGCAAAGGAAAAAGTCGTTTATCAGTCATTATTGTTCTCCTAAAATTGGTACCTTATAAGATTACCCATAAATGCACGAATATTGATGTGGATTTATCTCAAAGACTAGAATAAAAATCTCATTTCTCTAAATGAAAGAAAGGGCTAATAAAAATTAGCCCTAAATTGAATTAATATATTATTAATTATTTGCAGATCACTTCTAATCCGCCCATGTAAGGACGTAATACTTCTGGCACAGTAATCGAGCCGTCTGCATTTTGATAGTTCTCAAGCACGGCCACTAATGTACGACCTACTGCCAAACCAGAGCCGTTTAATGTGTGCACTAAGCGAGTTTTCTTATCACCTTTCGCTTTGCAACGAGCTTGCATACGACGCGCTTGGAAATCCCACATGTTTGAACAAGAAGAAATCTCACGGTAAGTATCTTGTGCAGGCACCCACACTTCTAAGTCGTAAGTTTTGCAAGAACCAAAGCCCATATCACCGGTACAAAGTAATACTTTACGATATGGTAAATTTAAAAGCTGTAATACTTTTTCTGCATGACCCGTTAGTTCTTCAAGCGCTTCCATAGATTTATCTGGATCAACGATTTGTACCATTTCCACTTTATCGAATTGGTGCATACGAATTAAACCACGGGTATCACGACCATAAGATCCCGCTTCAGAACGGAAACATGGCGTATGTGCGGTCATTTTGATTGGCAAATCTACTTCATCAACAATCACATCACGAACAAGGTTAGTGACCGGCACTTCCGCTGTCGGGATTAATGCGTAAGGTTGTTCACCTTCTAGTGCTAAAGTATGGAATAAATCTTCACCAAATTTTGGTAATTGGCCTGTACCATAAAGGGTCGCATGGTTAACTAAATAAGGCACGTAAGTTTCTAAATAACCATGTTGTTCGGTATGAAGATCTAACATGAATTGTGCTAATGCACGGTGCATTTTAGCAATTTGACCTTTCATGACCGCAAAGCGCGCACCCGCTAATTTAGCCCCTGCTGCAAAATCTAAGCCATTGGAATCTTCACCTAATGACACGTGATCTTTGATCTCAAAATCAAATGTACGCGGTGTACCCCAACGTAAAATTTCTTTATTTTCAGTGTCATCTTTACCTAATGGTACTTCATCCGCAGGAATGTTTGGAATGCTTAACGCGATTTGATTGATTTCTGCTAACACGGCATCAAGTTGAGTTTTCGCTTCGTTAAGCTGTTCGCCCATGTTATCTACTTCAGCCAATAATGGTGCAATGTCTTCACCTCGTGCTTTTGCCGCACCAATGGCTTTGGAACGCGCGTTACGCTCGGCTTGTAATGTTTCAGTTTTTACTTGTAAATCTTTGCGTTGTTCTTCTAATGCGGTAAGATTTTCCGTATCAAGAATAAAGTTACGTTTTACTTTTAATTTTTCTGCTACTTCAGCCAGATTATTACGGAGTAAATTTGGATCGATCATTGGAATTCCCTATTTTTCATTATGAAACAGATACCTTTATTCTAGCGCGCTTTCGCCAAATAAACCAGTTAAAAGCCTGATTTTTCTTTTATTAACTCTTTCAAAAACATCAAATTTTATGACCGCACTTTGCCATGATTTAATTTTGTGATCTCTGTCAAATTCTGAGAATGAGACACTAGAAACAGCAAAAAAAAGTTCTATAATGAAAATGAACGTTAACCAAGAGGAGTAACCTATGTTTCCTGAATTCCGCGATTTAATCACTAAGCTTAAAAACAAAGATGCTTATTTCGATCGCTTGTTTGAAAAGCACAATGCATTAGACCAAGAGATCAAAAATAAGATTGATAACATAGAACTCGCTACTCATACGGAAATTGAGAACTTGAAAAAAGAAAAATTACGGATTAAAGACGAGCTCTATCAATACTTGAAAAAGAAAGCAGCTGAGTAATTTGGTTTAATGTGAAGACAAAGTGCGGTGAAATTTACCGCACTTTTTTGTTTTAAGCGGTTTTGTTTTTTTGAGAGCCCAGATAAATCGCCACTAATGTCAGCACTGCCCCCGCCCATTGCCAATGATTGATGGGCTTATCCAAGTCAAAATAATCAATCACAAGCGCCACCACCGGCTCAGAAAGAAGCAATAAACCGGTTAAACCTAACGACAAATAAGGAATGGTATAAGCAATCATGCCCCAGGCGACACATTGCATCACTGCACCATAAATGAAGACTAATCCCCAATCGGTGAAGGTGGTTGGATAAAGATTATCAGAATTAAAAATCAACGAAGGAACAATTAAAACAAGCGCACCACTTAAACTCAAAATAAACATTAACGAAAATAAAGCGGTGGGTTCTTCTTCGTGTACTTTTTTAATCATAATCATTGAAGTGGCAAGCATGCCTGCAGAAATGAGCCCAATGATAATGCCGTACATCCCCTCAAAATTATGTTGTAACTCTTCCCCTGAGATTAAGACAACACCCGCAACCGCTAGAAAAAGGCTTAACATTTGTAATTTCGTTTGGCGTTCACCAAAGAAAAGATAGCCAATTGCTGCCAAAAAGAAAATCTGCAAGCTATTCAGCAACGTTGAAATACCCGGCCCTACCGCATATACACTTTCATGCCAAAAGGATAAATCAAAGGCTAAAAAGATGCCGGCTAATACAGCATACATCATCGCTTTACGGCTTTTCGGGAAACGCTGTCTTTTTAATTTCATTAAGAACCAGAAAATAAAAGAGGCAATAAGTAAACGCCAAAATGCAATGGCATAACCACCCACTGGCACAAACTTAACAATTAGGCTTCCTAAACCGAATAGCACGCAGCCCACGACTAACATCGGGGGCGGCGTAAGATTTTATTTTATCCATTAAATGAACATTGCCCAGACAGCCAAACTCGCTACCATAAAGAACAAAATGAGTAAGCTGTTATAACTAAGTTTCCATTTATTAACACTGTGCAAAAGCAATACCCCTGCTATTACTAAGTGAAGAACAAAATAAATACCGTATGCGAAAACACCATCAAAACTGACCTCACTTACACCTTGATAAACAATAAAGATCAGTACTGCCAACGCATTCAGTGCAAGCAGTAAAATCATCAATAATGGCAGTAACGCAATGAAACCTTGCAGACGATTACGAGAAACAGACAAGCATAAATTCGCCAATAATACCCCCATCACCGCTTGCGCCAATGGATTATATTGCACGAAATTTGGTGTTGGATTGCCAAAGAAAATCATCAAATACGCAATCACACCCAATCCACTCACCAACGATGCTATTAAGAGAAAACCACGGCGAGCGACTTCATCCTTAGGTTGTTTCCATACTGCATATACAGCAGATAATCCACATAAACTGACAATATCAGTCATCACGTAATGATGTGGTGAGGCTAAGCTCATTCCAAGCCAAACTAACCAATAAAGTGCAAAACAGACATTTGCTTTGATTAAACGTCCACGTTGTCCTGGACAAATTTCGCCTTTAATAAAGGCTACCAAACAAAGTAACTGAGCAATCAGCACACCAAAGGCTAAATGAGGAATCAATTTTTCAGCAGATTGCAAAGACTCTGCAAAAAATTCAATAATTAATAGCAACCCAATTGGCAAGAGAGCAAAAAATGTGGCTAAGGGTTTGGATTGTTCTTCTGACATAAGATTCTCGATTAGAAAAAGAAGGCGTCATTATGCCAAAATTTACAGCTTTTTTTAATGGCTTTCGTGCATTTTGACTCATTCCCTTTTAAAATAAGCAAAATTATAATCGCACTTTAGGAACCACAAAAAAATGCTATTAAGCGTACTTTATATTATTGGAATAACTGCCGAAGGAATTACCGGTGCATTAGCCGCTGGACGAGAAAAAATGGATATTTTTGGGGTAATTATTATTGCCTGCGTGACGGCGATTGGCGGCGGTTCGGTACGCGATGTATTACTTGGACACTACCCGCTTGGCTGGGTTAAACATCCTGAATATTTCATTATGGTGGCTGGTGCAGCTGTATTAACGGTTTTTATCGCACCTTTCATCAAACATTTCATGCGCTACTTCCGCACGATTTTCTTGGTATTAGATGCCTTAGGATTAATCGTGTATTCCATTATCGGTGCACAAATTGCCATTGATATGGGTTATGGCTTTACTGTGACATCCATTGCTGCAACCGTGACAGGGGCATTTGGTGGTGTGTTGCGCGATTTACTGTGTAACCGCATTCCCCTTGTGTTCCAAAAGGAACTTTACGCAAGCGTGTCATTCTTCTCTGCCGCTATGTATATGGCATTACAACACCTTCAAGTAGAACACACGCTTTCAATTTTACTCACGTTATTCAGTGGTTTTGCATTGCGCTTACTTGCAGTTCGATTTGGTTGGGGATTACCTGTTTTCGATTTCCAAGAGCAAGATGATGAAACAAATGATAAATTACCGAAGAAAACAAAATAATTAAAAGGAATAATTATGTTAGAACAAATGGGCAAACAGGCCAAAGATGCAGCCTTTATTTTAGCGCAGTTAAACACCACTGAAAAAAATCATGCGCTCAGCATTATTGCAGATCAATTAGAACAACAAGCGGAGCGTATTCTTGCCGCAAACCAAAAAGATATTGAAATTGCGAAACAAAACGGCTTATCTGAAGCCTTAATTGATCGCCTCTTATTAACCGAAGATCGCCTAAAAGGCATGGCGAGTGATGTGCGCCATGTGATTTCGCTCGCAGATCCAGTGGGAAAAATTATTGATGGGGGTACCTTAGATAGCGGATTAAAGATCGAACGAGTCCGTACTCCGCTTGGCGTAATTGGTACCATTTACGAAGCTCGTCCCAATGTCACCATTGATGTAGCAAGCCTTTGCTTAAAAACCGGTAATGCCGTGATTTTACGTGGTGGAAAAGAAACACAACATTCCAACCAAATTTTAGTGGAAGTGGTACAAAATGCCCTTGAACAAGCGGGATTACCACGCCATGCAGTCCAAGCCATTACCGATCCGAATCGTGAGCTTGTAATGCAACTACTTAAATTGGATCGCTATGTAGATATGATTATTCCTCGTGGCGGAGCTGGTTTACATGAGCTTTGTAAACAACATTCAACCATTCCAGTGATTGTCGGTGGTGTGGGTGTTTGTCATCTTTTTGTGGAAGAAAGTGCTGACCAAGAAAAAGCCCTTGCGGTGATTGCTAATGCAAAATGCCAACGTCCAAGCACATGTAATACGTTGGAAACGCTTTTAGTTCAACGCTCGATTGCAGAAACCTTCCTACCAAAACTCGCGAAATATTTAGCCGAGAAAAAAGTAAAATTCCATGCAAAATCGACCGCACTTTCTATTCTTCAAGCTGCAAATGTCGATGTGCAAGAAGTGACTGAACAAGCATTATGCCAAGAATGGGGCTCACTCGATCTCAATGTCGTGGTGGTTGAAGATATGGATGCGGCAATTGCTCACATTCGTGAATATGGCACACAACATTCAGAAAGTATCTTGACGGAAAATCAACGACTAGCCACGCAATTTATCAATCAAGTAGATGCGGCAGCCGTGTATGTTAATGCAAGTACTCGATTCACCGATGGCGGGCAATTTGGTTTAGGTGCAGAAGTGGCGGTAAGTACCCAAAAACTTCATGCTCGCGGTCCAATGGGATTAGAAGCCTTAACCAGTTATAAATGGGTCTGTGTCGGCGATTACACTTCTCGTAAATAGTCTGTTCCATCCATAAAAAACCGCACCTTGAAACAATCAAAGTGCGGTTATTTTTTATCTCGTTTTTAGTGTTTACCAAATAATTTCATTGCGGGTAATACAATCACACAAGCAATCGCGCCTACAATCACACCCACGACTAACGTCGCAACATTACCAAGTAAACCATCTGCTAATTGATAATCAGCGAGCAAATGATGAATGAAATCTACATTATGTACGAAAATACCACCACCGACTAAGAACATCGCAAGCGTACCGATAAAACTAAGTGAATGCATAAATTTTGGCATAATCACTAAAATTGCATTACCGATTGACTTCGCCACACCACCTTTTTTGATAAGGTATAAACCGAAATCATCCGCTCTAACAATCAATGCGACCAAGCCATAAACAAAAATAGTAATTCCGATACCCACTATTGAAAGAGAAATGATGCGAGTGAGCAAGCTCGCTTCGGTTAATTCGCCCAATGCAATAATAATAATTTCAGCAGAAAGAATAAAATCTGTACGAATTGCCCCTTTAATTTTAGCGGCTTCATTAAAGGTTGTTTTTTCTTCGTGCTCTTCATGGGCAATAAATTTATGCAGAATTTTCTCTACACCTTCAAAACATAAATACGCTCCACCAATCATCAGAAGTGGCACGATCAACCAAGGTAAAAATGCAGAAAGCAGTAAAGCAATTGGAATTAAAATGACTTTATTGACTAAGGATCCTTTGGTGACTGCCCAAACAATGGGTAATTCACGATCGGAAGATGCCCCTGTTACCTGATTAGCATTTAAGGCTAAGTCATCGCCTACTACGCCAACGGTTTTCTTGGCTGCTATTTTGGTCATCAAGGCGACATCATCAAGAATCGATGCAATGTCATCAATAAGGGTAAAAAGAGAGCTAAACGCCATATTCTTTCCTTTATAAAGTTAAAATTTAGAGAAATGAGTTTTAGACTGGTCGAATGCTTTCGACATCCAACTTCGCATCAAACTCTTTTTGTAATAAAAGTAGTTTTTTATCTTGCTGTAAATCCGTACGTGCCTGTTCACGCAACTCCTGATAAACTTTTTTGCGGTAATCCATCGGGGTTAAAACATCGGAATCTTCAACAAAAATCGACAATTTGACTGGTTTTTCATATAAACGTTCAAGATGATCCACTAAATTTTTAATATTTCGATCTTGTTTTAAATGGGCTTTTTCAGAATGAAGCCCGAGTTGAATTTCATCTTCTGTTTGCGACTTAATAAAGCAATTTAATGCCAACTCTTTTGAAAAGCCAACCACGCCAGAGCGTTCAACGATGTCAGTCCAAGGATCTTGTTTTTGCGTAATTTGAATAATTTTCTCACGCAATTCTGGTGTCACATCTTTTAAAATCGCCTGTTTAATATCAGAAGGTCGCACACCGCTATCCACTTTAGCTAAATCCGGATTACTCCACTCCCAACGGTAAGTTTCCGCATCCAGAATTTCCTGCTCTTCCGCATCCATTTCAGCATTGTCATCAATGGTATTTTCAACTGTCTCAACACTTTGCTTTAACGCTTCTGCTTGTTGAGTAATTGGGTTTGGCAACGATGCTTTCGTATGCGTCGCTTTCGGTGGTGTCATCTCTCGCACAGGAAGTGCGGTCATTTTTGGTGAATTTTTTTGCTCATCCAACTCTTGGAGATGATGCAAGGTTTCTTCTACGGCGGCTTGTTGCTGATTTTCAATCGCACTTTTCTGTGTATTTTGTTCAGGGGATAGCCCGCCTTGTTTAGGCGTTTGTGCTGCCGTAAGGAACTTTGGGTGGAATGCCAACGCCCTCAATAATGTCATTTCTGCACCAATTCGACGATTTGGTGCAGCGGCCAATTCTTTTCGACCCGATACAATCACTTGATAGAAAAATTGTACATCTTCCGGTGAAATATGTTTAGCCAGAAAACCTAAGTGATCGTTTTCATCTGTCGCACTTTTAGCGAGCAACTGCATTAATGCAATTTGATGTAATTTCTCAGCTGTTTCTGCCAATAATTCATCCCAATCGCCCGCTTTTTCTGCCACCGTTTGGATGGTTTTCATTAAACGCTCACCATTACCTTGATGTAAGGCGTAAATGATTTCAATCGGTTGGTCTTCATCTAATAGCCCAAGCATGGTATTCACCACATCGGTGGACACTTTACCGTTGCCCATGGCAATGGCTTGATCCGTTAAACTTAAACTGTCACGAATACTACCCTGTGCCGCTTTGGCTAATTTATCTAATGCTGGTGCATCAAAAGGAATATTTTCGGCAGTAAGCACCCGATTAAGATGCGCTGAAATTTGCGGTTCATCTAATGCTTTAAGATGAAATTGCATACAGCGGGATAAAATCGTAATCGGTAATTTTTGTGGATCTGTTGTAGCGAGTAGGAATTTTACATATTCAGGTGGTTCTTCCAAGGTTTTTAACAACGCATTGAAAGAATGGCGGGAAAGCATATGGACTTCATCGATGAGATAGACTTTATAACGCCCCACTACCGGCTTATATTGAACGTTGTCTAACAGCTCACGCGTATCTTCTACTTTGGTACGAGAAGCCGCATCGATTTCAATTAAATCAATAAAGTTGCCTGCCTCGATCGCTTTACAGTTTTCACATTCACCACAAGGATCGGCAGTAATACCGTTTACACAATTCAAGCCTTTTGCAAATAAACGAGCAATGGAGGTTTTACCCACGCCACGGGTGCCGGAAAATAAATAAGCATGATGTAAACGATTTTCTTTTAAACCGTTTTCCAAAGCAGTGAGCACATGGCTTTGTCCCACTACTTCAGAAAAGTTTTTTGGTCGCCATTTTCTGGCTAAAACTTGGTAGCTCATCGCATCCCTTTAAAAATTAATGGCCTTCAAAATTCACTAAGGTGTAGCAATCAATGCCTAAATCACGTAAGCGTTTTTCGCCCCCTAATTCTGGCAAATTAATCACAAAGGCAGCATGTTTCACTTCACCACCTAAACGTTGAACTAATTTCACGGTAGCTTCGACTGTTCCACCCGTTGCTAACAAGTCATCAATGATTAACACATTATCACCTTGTGAAATCGCATCTGTATGCAATTCAAGGGTGTCTTGACCGTATTCTAATTGATAAGACTGTGCAATCACTTCACGCGGTAATTTGCCCGGTTTACGAACGGGGATAAATGGCAAGCCTAAGGCTAATGCAACTGGCGCACCAAAAATGAATCCACGAGACTCGGTACCAATCACTTTTGTGAGACCTTGATCTTTATACTGTTCAACGATCAAATCGATTGTGGCTTTGAAAGCTGCAGGCACTTCGAGTAAGCTCGTGATATCACGGAAAATAATGCCTTCTTTGGGATGATTTGGGATAGATTTGATAGAAGCTTTGATTAATTCAAGTTGTTTGTTCATAAATAATTGCTCAAAAAGAGTAAGAAAAAATCCTGTTTTTAGGCTCGCATTCTAGCATAGAAAAATACAAAAGTGCGGTGAATTTTAACCGCACTTTTGTAAATAAAATGAATTAATCTGGGTAAATATCTTCCCCGTCTTTTCGAGTACGAAGAAGCTGTAAAATCCAGACATATTGTTCGGGTG
>JAGZXE010000153.1:0-2527 GCA_018378615.1 Parahaemophilus parainfluenzae | reverse complement strand
TCAAAATTTCTGTGATTGAAGGATAATGTAATGAATTTGTTTTTAACTCAATCTCCGCAAATTGGTGCGGCAAAAGCCTATTTACTTCGCCAAGCATTGGGCATGGCAGCGAAAAAAGCCAATCATACTGTGGTTGAACAAGCGACAGATGCGGATTTAGTGATTGTTTTCGGATCTAGTTTGCCAAACTCTGCTGAACTTGTGGGCAAAAAAGTCTTTTTAGCCAATGAAGATGCGGCGATTGCTTCCCCTGAAGTCACGCTGACAAATGCACTTAATCAAGCAGTGGACTATGTTCAACCTACTCAAAGTGTGGTTGGGTTTGGCGGTGTTTCTGGCGTCAAAAATATTGTCGCGGTGACAGCTTGTCCGACAGGGGTTGCGCATACCTTTATGTCTGCTGAAGCTATTGAAACCTATGCAAAAAAACAAGGTTGGCAGGTAAAAGTAGAAACGCGTGGTCAAGTGGGCGCAGGTAATGAAATTACCCCAGAAGAAGTCGCTGCTGCAGATTTAGTCTTTGTTGCGGCGGATATTGATGTGCCGTTAGATAAATTCCAAGGTAAACCGATGTATCGTACTTCGACCGGTTTGGCTTTAAAGAAAACGGCACAGGAATTCGATAAGGCATTCAAAGAAGCGAAAATTTATGAAGGTGGCGCAGCAAAATCTTCTGCGAAATCAGAAGAAAGCGGCGAGAAAAAAGGCGTCTATAAACATTTGATGACAGGTGTATCGCACATGTTGCCGTTGGTGGTTGCCGGTGGTTTATTAATCGCGATTTCCTTTATGTTTGGTATCGAAGCCTTCAAAGATGAAACGATTTTCCATGGTATTCCAAAAGCCTTAATGGATATCGGTGGCGGTGCAGCATTCCACTTGATGATCGCAGTATTTGCCGGCTATGTGGCCTTTTCTATCGCAGACCGTCCGGGGCTTGCGGTAGGTCTTATTGGCGGTATGTTAGCCACCACAGCGGGCGCTGGGATTTTAGGTGGGATCATTGCGGGTTTCTTAGCGGGTTATGTGGTGAAAGGATTAAATGCAACCATTAAATTGCCGGCAAGTTTAACTTCCTTAAAACCGATTCTAATTCTCCCGCTCTTTGGTACCTTGATTGTTGGCCTTGCCATGATTTATGTGATCAACCCACCGGTTTCACAAATTATGACGACCTTAAGTGATTGGTTAAAATCCATGGGGGAAGTTAATGCGATGGTATTGGGTGCAATTATCGGTGCCATGATGTGTATTGATATGGGCGGTCCAGTAAATAAAGCGGCTTATACGTTCTCCGTGGGAATGTTGGCTTCTCAAGTTCACACCCCAATGGCTGCCGCTATGGCGGCTGGTATGGTGCCACCAATTGGGATGGCGATTGCAACTTGGATTGCACGCAGTAAATTTACCAGTAATCAACGTGATGCAGGTAAAGCTTCTTTTGTCTTAGGCTTGTGCTTTATCTCTGAAGGAGCATTGCCGTTTGTAGCTGCTGATCCATTACGTGTGATTATTAGTTCAGTTATTGGTGGTGCAACTGCCGGGGCGATTTCAATGGCATTAAATATTTCTCTGCAAGCACCACATGGTGGTTTATTTGTCATTCCGTTTGTGTCAGAACCATTACTCTACTTAGGTGCAATTGCAACGGGGGCATTATTAACCGGTGTGGTTTACGCGGTGATTAAACCAAAGGCGACAGAATAGCCAATTCTTTGATTAAAAAAGTGCGGTAATTTTTAACCGCACTTTTCATTTATCAGGTATAATTACAATGATTTAGGGAGAAATTATGGATAAATACAATAAACTCCGCATTGAATGGGATTGTCGTCGAGGTATGCTTGAGTTGGATAAAATCATCATGCCTTTTTATAAAGCGCATTTTGACCAACTGACTGACGACAAAAAAGATATTTTTATTCGTTTACTTGCCGCCACGGATTTACAACTTTTTTCGTGGTTTTTTAATGGCAGCCAATCAGACGATGCCGAAGTGCAAGCGATGGTTGAATATATCCAAGATGTGCAGAAAACGAATGTCTGTTAATTTTTTTGAAATTTTTTATACATAAGGAACTTTTCAATTTTAACTCTGTCTGATAAAGCAACAATAGCTTGCTGTCTTGAATATATGAAGGCGTGTTAGACGTAGCATAGGAGATATATGGCTGAACAGCTAACAGATCAGGCTTTGGTAGAAAGAGTGCAGCAAGGCGATAAAAAAGCCTTTAATTTATTGGTTTCTCGTTATCAAAACAAAGTAGCCGGACTTTTAACCCGCTACATTTCTCATAACGACATTCCAGATGTTGTACAAGAATCCTTTATTAAGGCCTATCGTTCCATTGAATCCTTTCGGGGCGATAGTGCATTCTACACTTGGCTATATCGAATTGCCGTTAATACGGCAAAGAATTACTTAACGGCACAGGGGCGCCGTCCACCGAGCGAAGATATTTTGGCTGAAGATGCCGAAAGCTACGATGTGGGAACCCATCTACGTGATGTAGATACCCCTGAAAAT
>JAGZXE010000152.1:0-2565 GCA_018378615.1 Parahaemophilus parainfluenzae | reverse complement strand
TTCCCAGCCCATGGTGGCATCGAGTACATTATTGCTAAATTGTGCGCTTAATTCAGATAAGCGAGCAACAATCTCACCATAACGTTTTTGTTTTTCTTCGGATAAACCGATACCTGAAAGCTCAAAATCACGTAGTGCATTTTCAATGGCTTTCTTTTGTGCAACGGAATAAGTCGCAAATTCAGGGCTATTTTTTAAGGATAAATAGGCATTGTATAACCCTTCGTGTTGGCCAACCCAGGTGCTGTATTCAGAAAGTAGTGGTAAGCAAGCTTGATACGCATCACGTAATTCAGGGCTGTTTTTAACTGAATTTAAATGGGAGATCGGTGACCAAGCACGACTTAAGTGCTCGCCTGCTTCAGAAAGAGGTTCAATAAAGTTTTCCCAAGTAAAGTGCGGTTGTTTTAAAACTTGTTCAATGGCTTGACGATTTTCTTCGATGAGTTTTTGGATTGCTGGTTGAATATGCTCCGGTTTGATTTGAGAAAATGGAGGTAAGCCTTCAATATGGAGTAATGGATTAGACATAAATATTCCTTTTGCTAATAGTTTCTTTAATAAATTGCGGCAAATTCTATAATATCAAGGTTGAAAAATCTAAAAAATCAGTGATAATTGCGTATCACTTTTATTTAGGATTTATGATGGACGGCACTTCATTTTTTTCTATTATCATTTTTTCTGGCATCATTGCTCTTGCGATCGTTGTAGGTGTTGTTTCACTTAAGTTTTTCCCAAAAACTTCTTTAACCAAGGCCATGTATGTTGCTCTTGGATGCATTTCTTTAATATTAGGTGTTATTGGTATTTTTTTACCTATTCTTCCGACAACACCTTTTTTACTGCTTACACTTTATTCTTTTGCGAAAGGTTCTTCTCGTTTAGAGCAATGGTTTTTAGGGACGAAGCTTTATCAAAAGCACCTAAAATCCTTTAATGAACGTCGTGCATTGACGAAAAAAGCAAAAATTTCTATTCTAACCTTTTCAACTACGATGCTTTTAATTGGCTTTTACTTTACTCCAAGTGTAGTGGGGCGAACGATCATTGCCATTTTAATTGCGGTAAAATATTGGTTCTTTTTCTTTTGGATTAAAACAGAAGACGTTGAAAATGGATAATTCTTTCCTTACTTGGCTTAAAAGTGCGGTTATTTTCGGTGTCATTTTGGGATTGAGTGGTTGTGATAAATTAAACAGTCCTAAATCTACAAACACAGCAGCAGAAGAGCAACCAACACAAAGTCAGTCTATTGAACAAGAAAATACATCAAAACCGAGTAGGACTTTACTGACTCGGGCGTTTACTCATTCCCCTTCTTTTGAGCCTTGGTTTGTGCGTTATCCGGAACAAGAAAACTTATTGCGTGATTTATATGAAGGTTTAACCGCTTATGATTCGGAAGGACGAATTGTGCCGGGTATCGCAGAAAGTTGGGAAACGAAAGACAACAAAACCTGGATTTTTACCTTACGTGAAGGGCTTCGTTGGTCAAATGGTGATCCCTTAGTTGCCCAAGATGTCATGCTTTCTTGGCAAGCACTGTCTCAATCAAATAGTCCTTTAAGATCCTATTTAGCTTATCTCAATTTAAAAAATGCGAAAGGCGTTTTAGAAAAAAATAAACCTTTTAGGAGCTTAGGAATTTATGCGGAAAATGACCGCACTTTACGCATTGAGCTCGATAAAGCAACGCCTTATTTACCGGAAATGTTGGCGCATATCAGCCTTGTACCTCAATATCGCGATCCTGATTACCCAGTGACAAACGGGGCTTATATGATCGAAAGCGAAAGTGTGAAAAGCATATACTTAACTAAAAATCCCTATTATTGGCAGAAAAATAATGTGGCTTTTGAGCGTGTAGAATATTTGCCTTTTATCGCCACTAAATTATCTGACTTTGATGTGGTGCTTGATGTACCAGAAGTGCACGCGGACCTTCAACATTTCCCACAGCTTTGCAGTTATTTTTATGAATTTAATCTCAACGATCCTAAAGTTGCTAAGGCCGATGTGCGTAAGGCGATTGCTTCGTTGGTCTCTGTCACCAATATCGTGAATAATGAGATTCCAGCGGCAATTCCGAGCTCGTATTTTTTACCGAAAGCCATGTTAAATGGACAAGATTCAAGATGGGAGCCCGTTGTTGCCGAGCAATTATTAGCTCAAAATAAAATTGATGAAAGACATCCATTACATTTAAATGTGCTTTATGATGATGAGCCATTGCATGTAAATATCGCGCAACGTTTAGTAGGGCAATTAACGCAATCAGATATGTTGCGTGTGGATTCACAACCAGTCAGTTGGCAAACATTACAAATGAAACGCCAAAAAGGTGATTTCCAAGTCATTCGTTCTGGCTGGTGTGCAGATTTCAATCATCCGATGGCATTCTTGGGTTTGTTCTATTCCAAAAGTCCAGATAACAAAAATGGCTATGCTAATGCAGAATACGATCAACTTTTTGAGCAAGCATTGAAAAGCTTAAATGAAAAAGAGCGGTCAGAAATTTACTTAAAATTAAGTGAGAAGATCCAACAGGAAAACCTTGCTTTA
>JAGZXE010000151.1:0-4343 GCA_018378615.1 Parahaemophilus parainfluenzae | reverse complement strand
TCATTATGCTTACCACCTGCGCGCACACAACGTTGTGCAGTTGTCGCACGTGAGTAAGGACGTTTATCCATACCAAGGAACACGTCTTTAAATTGGTTCATACCGGCATTAGTAAAAAGCAATGTCGGATCATTTTCAGGCACAAGCGAACTACTTGCGACGACCTGATGCCCCTTGCTATGGAAAAAATCAAGGAATGACTGTCTAATTTCTGCTGTTGTTTTCATTGATAAAACCTTGTGTCTCTATCTCGATCACGATTTATAAAAAAGCTCACTATTCTTGCATATTTTGACCTAGAGAAAAAGGCTTTTTCACTGATCTTAAAAAAGAAAACCGCACTCTACTGCATTAATTGAGAAGTGCGGTTAAAATTTACGTTATTTTAATAGGATTAAAAATAATTTTTGATCACTATTCGTCGCGAAGTGGCACAACCAACATATCAATTTTAATAGTATTCATCACTTGACGTGTTGAAGACATCAATTTACTCCAGAAATCTTGGTGATGACCTGTCACTAGTAGATCTACATCATACTGATCAATAGCGTCTGTCAAAACTTGACCTAAATCACCGCTACCGCTCAATTTTTCTTTTATTGGATAACCAGCATGTTCCGCCAAATTAATTAGCGCTTTTTGGGTTTCGCTCGAGATTCTATCTTGCATTGATGACATATTGACATCAATTAAACCAGTATAGAGATCCGAGAAGTTTACATCTACATGAATAATGGAAAGTTGCGCATCATTACGTTTTGCAATCCCCACGGCTTTTTTGAGTAGAAATTCACTTTCGTCAGAAAGATCTACCGCAACTAAAACGTGTTTGTACATAATCGACTCCTTACTGATTTGATTGGTCTTTTTTATCTAACAGTATATTAGCACCTTAACTGCACAAAAAACTTGCACTAGATCACAATTTTGAGAATTCTTCTCAATTTTTCATTAAATTTTCAATATCATCGATTTCTTTTGGTGCCGCCGCGGTCAGATTTTTATTGCCATATTCAGTCATTAGCAAATTATCTTCAATACGCACGCCAATGCCTTTATATTGCGCTGGCACATCTGCTTCTTCTGAAATATAAATGCCTGGCTCAACAGTGATGATCATCCCCACTTCAAGCATGCGGCTACGATCATCATCATAGCGGCCAACATCGTGCACATCCAAGCCAAGCCAATGGCCTAAACCATGCATATAAAATTGACGATAAGCTTTTTCTTCAATCAGCTTATCTACATCCCCTTTCAGAATGCCTAAATCCACCAAGCCTTGAGTTTTAATACGAATCACTTCATCATTCGCCAGTTTAATTGAATTACCTGGCACTAATAACTCAATCGCACGTTTTTGTGCTTTTAACACTAATTCATAAATCTCACGTTGTGGCTGCGTAAATTTACCATTCACCGGGAATGTACGTGTGATATCGCCTGCATACATAGCAAATTCACAACCTGCATCAATCAACACAAGATCGCCATCTTTCAAAGGCTGATCATTTTCAGTGTAGTGCAAAATACAGGCATTATCACCACCAGCAACAATGGAGTTATAAGATGGAAATCTTGCTCCATGACGATTAAATTCATGCAGAATTTCGCTTTCTATTTCATATTCAAAACGATTTGGGCGAGTCACTTGCATCGCTTTAATATGTCCGAACGCAGTAATCTGTCCCGCTTGCTGCATTAAGCGAATTTCGTTTGGAGATTTGATTAAGCGCATTTCACTTAACATCGGCTGCCAATCAAAAGCATCTTCCGTTTTAATCAATAACAACGCTGCATTTGGCTCATTAAATCCCGTTAAATACCAAAAGTAGCTGTCTTGACGGAAAGGAAAATCGCAGTCGTTATTACGACGCTTTTCAATTTCGGAAAATAGCAATAAAGCAGAATTTAGCTGCATTTGTGCGAATACTTTTTGACGACGTTCTGTAAATTCCTCTTGCGGTAATGCCGCCATGTATGCGAGATCCATGTTTCGCTCCTTTTAATGTAATATCGGTTTTATTTCTTGTGCATCATCGTTGAAATGGGTGTAAAACAACATCGCAATGGTGCGAACATATTCAATAATTTCTTCTAATGCTTCAGCAAGCTCTTCTTCATCATCTTCTTCATCATAACCAAGTTGACAAATATCTTGTAAATCATCTACCGCTTCGCCAATTTCGCCTTTTTCTTTACCCAATTCAGTCTGAACAAGCCCTAAACCCAGTAAAAATTGGTTTGCCCAGTCTGATAGACTGTCTGCACGTGCAAACACGCTCTCATCTTCGGTTAAGCCTAATTCAAAATCAAATCCTTCTACATCCCCTAAGGTTTTACCAATCTGTTCATAGATTTCGGTAATCGGCTGAATTAATGCGGTTGGATAGGCGTGGTTATCGTTACTGAATTGATATAAAAGCGGTAACCAGCTTTGATCTTTCAGTCCACCACAAATTAAGCCGCTCAAAAAGCCATGTAATTCAGTTGCATTAATACCAATACCGGCAGATTTGAGTTGTTGATTAAGTTCAGTTTGGGAAATTGTCATTGTTATACCTATAAAATCATTGAAAACCATTAAAGTGTAGCACCACACAAATAAAAATGCGATCGCATTTCTATAAAGAAAAACGATCGCACTTTCTTTTGCAAAGGGGAATTACATCATTCCGCCCATGCCTCCCATACCGCCCATTCCAGCAGCACCTAAATCGGCTTTATCATCTTTTGGAAGATCGGTCACCATACATTCTGTAGTGATCATTAAGCCCGCTACAGAAGCCGCGAATTGTAACGCTGAACGAGTTACTTTAGTTGGATCTAGAATACCCATTTCGATCATATCGCCATACTGTTCAGTACCTGCGTTATAACCAAAGTTACCTTCGCCATTTTTAACCGCACTTGCCACAACAGATGCCTCTTCACCCGCGTTAGTGACGATTTGACGAAGTGGCGCTTCCATTGCACGTAATGCAAGTTTGATACCTACATCTTGTTCTTCGTTATCACCTTTTAAGGTTGCCGCGACTTTGGTTGCAGCACGAACTAATGCAACACCACCACCAGCAACGATACCTTCTTCAACTGCTGCACGAGTTGCGTGTAATGCATCATCCACACGATCTTTTTTCTCTTTCATTTCAACTTCAGTTGCTGCACCAACTTTGATTACAGCGACACCGCCGGCAAGTTTAGCCACACGCTCTTGAAGTTTTTCTTTGTCATAATCAGACGTTGATTCTTCGATTTGCTGACGAATTTGCGCTACGCGACCTTTGATTTGTGCTTCATCACCCACACCATCGATAATCGTGGTATTGTCTTTGTTGATGACAACACGTTTTGCTTGACCTAAATCTTCTAATGTCGCTTTTTCAAGTTCCATACCGATTTCTTCAGAAATCACAGTACCTGCAGTTAAGATCGCAATATCTTGTAACATTGCTTTACGACGATCACCAAAGCCTGGCGCTTTTACTGCTGCCACTTTTACGATACCGCGCATGGTGTTCACGACTAAAGTTGCAAGTGCTTCACCTTCGATATCTTCAGCGATAATTAATAATGGTTTGCCCGCTTTCGCGACACCTTCTAATACTGGAAGTAATTCGCGAATGTTTGATACTTTTTTATCTACTAAAAGAATGTACGGGTTATCTAATTCAACAGTTGCCGTTTCTGGTTTGTTGATGAAGTAAGGTGATAAGTAACCACGATCGAATTGCATCCCTTCAACAACTGCTAATTCATCGTCAAGACCCGTACCATCTTCTACAGTAATCACGCCTTCTTTACCCACTTTTTCCATTGCTTGAGCAATTAATTGACCCACAATGCTGTCTGAGTTCGCAGAAATTGTCCCTACTTGCTCAATTTCTTTAGAGGTTTCGCAAGGTTTAGATAAATTTTTAAGCTCAGAAACAACCGCACTTACTGCTTTATCGATACCACGTTTTAAATCCATTGGATTCATACCCGCAGCCACAGCCTTTAAGCCTTCATTTACGATAGCTTGAGCAAGAACTGTTGCTGTCGTTGTACCGTCACCTGCTGCATCATTGGCTTTAGAGGCAACCTCTTTCACCATTTGTGCACCCATGTTTTCAAATTTATCTTCTAGTTCAATTTCACGTGCGACAGATACACCATCTTTAGTGATGGTTGGTGCGCCAAATGATTTATCTAAAATGACATTACGACCTTTAGGGCCAAGGGTCACTTTTACTGCATCGGCTAATACATTCACGCCTTTAAGCATTTTTACGCGTGCATCGTTACCAAATTTTACGTCTTTTGCTGCCATTTTCTTTTTTCCTTAATTTAAATTATTC
>JAGZXE010000150.1:0-2607 GCA_018378615.1 Parahaemophilus parainfluenzae | reverse complement strand
GGTCCCACCTGACCCCATACCGAACTCAGAAGTGAAACGCCGATGCGCCGATGGTAGTGTGGGGTTTCCCCATGTGAGAGTAGGACACCGCCAGGTACTTTTTATTTTGTTAGTTTATTTTTAGAGTAAATTAACAAAATAAAAATTTTGGCAGCAACAGTGCAATGGACCCACCTGAATCCATATCGAACTCAGAAGTGAAACATTGTTACGCCGATGGTAGTGTGGGGCTTCCCCATGTGAGAGTAGGTCACTGCCAATCATACCTCATTTAGCGGAGTGGTAGTTCAGCTGGTTAGAATACCTGCCTGTCACGCAGGGGGTCGCGGGTTCGAGTCCCGTCCATTCCGCCAATTCTTAATACCAATAGGGGCGTAGTTCAATTGGTAGAGCACCGGTCTCCAAAACCGGGTGTTGGGAGTTCGAGCCTCTCCGCCCCTGCCATTATTCCATATCAATTTATTTTTAAATTTTATAAGAATATTGTCTATTTTGCTATTCGTTTTATACTAATTGCATTTTAGTGTTTCAGAGATATTCTTATGCGTTCTTCTATTCAAGATTTTATCCAATTAATTGCACAATTACGTAACCCTAACGGCGGTTGTCCTTGGGATCTTAAACAAAATTATGATTCCATGATTCCTTGTTTAACCGAAGAAACTTATGAAGTCATTGATGCCATCCAAAAGAAAGATATTGCGAATTTAAGAGAAGAGCTTGGTGATCTTTTATTACAGGTAGTATTCTTCAGTCAGCTTGCTTCAGAGGATGGTTATTTCACATTTGATGATGTCCTTAATGATGTTTCTGAAAAGATTGTACGTCGCCATCCTCATGTATTTGGTGATGCAACAGCTGGAAATGAAGAAGAGGCGTTAGCCCGTTGGAACAGCATTAAAGCACAAGAAAAATCAGCTCAAAAACAACAGTCTATTTTAGATAATGTTCCGAATGCTTTTCCTGCATTGTTAAGAGCTCAGAAAATGCAAAAACAGTGTTCAAAGATTGGATTTGATTGGAATGAACTTGAGCCTGTATTTGCTAAAGTTGAAGAAGAATTGAAGGAGGTGCGAGATGAAGTCAATCAAACACCTTGCAATCAACAAAGAATAGAAGAGGAAATTGGGGATTTATTTTTTGCGACAGTCAATTTGTCTCGTCATCTTAAATGTAACGCAGAAGAGGCTTTACGTAAGGCGAATAATAAATTTGAACAACGTTTTCGCAAAGTCGAAGGAAAGGTATTAGAGCGAGGCGTATTACTTAAAGATCTTTCTTTAATCGAAATGGATATTCTGTGGGATGAAGTGAAAAAAGAAGAAAAATAACCGAAATGGCAGAGGGGGTTTTCCTCTGCCATTTTTTATTTTATGGAATGGATAAGTAACATATAAGCGCTGATTACTAATAAAATAATACCTAATAGTTTTTTGACTAAGTGCGGTGATAATTTACCTCGGATTTTCATTGAGAAAAATCCGGTTACAAAAGCACTTAGCACAACAATAATCACAATCGAAAAATTGACATAACCGATTTGCCAACCAAAGTGATAAGTTGAGTTTTTTGAAAGATAGCCATAAAGGCTACCTAACCCCCCAATAAACATCATCGCATTGGTATAAGGCGCAATTTGATGGGCTCTAACGGATTTTAATTGTCCAATTAAAGGCGCCATAATTGAGCCTCCTCCAATGCCTGTCATGCCGGCAATAAATCCGCCTACCGTTGAAAGACCGATTCCTTTAATCGTTTCATCCGCTGTAGATTGCTGAATTATTGCGGTTTCTTTACTAAAAATAGTACGAATTGCTAATAGGGAAAGTGTGATAACAAACACACTGATGATGGCAATATCAGGTACATAAAAACTGGATTCGAATCCTAGCTGCACACCAATAATCATACCCATAGACCAAATGAGCATCGCTTTGCAATTAATCGATACTTTTTGTTTGTAAAAATAAATTAAGTTAATAAAGGATGATCCCATGACAATCGTCAATGATGTTGCGGCAATCATTTGTAAAGGAAACTGTGGGAATAAAGTGTAGAGAATAGGTACCATCAATACGCCGCCACCAATGCCAAAAATAGCGGACATTATATTTGTCATCACACCACATAAAATTAAAATAAAAATTAACTGTAAACTCATTTCAAACTCCTTTTTTGTGGGAGTACGGCATTATTATTCTTTTGGATAAATAAATAATTTATGATCTTGCTCATAATTATCTATAAAAACAGACTTTATTTTAATTTTGTGATCCTTCTCACACAATCAGTATGACAATTATCATATGCTCTTTATACACCTAGCAGTAGTCTATAAATGGAATTTAATAATGGCTTCTAGAAGGAGGAGCGTATGCTATTAACAGTTTCGAGTTTCCTCATCGTAACAGCTTTGGTGGCCTATATTTCATGGCTACGGACTAAAAACGATGATTTAACCACCTCGAAAGGTTATTTCTTAGCGGGACGAGGATTAAGCGGTATTGTGATTGGTTGCTCAATGGTTTTAACTTCACTTTCTACTGAGCAATTGATTGGGGTGAATGCCGTTTCTTATCAAAACAACTTTTCTATTATTGCGTGGAC
>JAGZXE010000007.1:0-34256 GCA_018378615.1 Parahaemophilus parainfluenzae | reverse complement strand
AATTACCATATCGATTTCACCCGCCCCAGCTTTGATGGCTTCTTGGGTTTCAAACGCTTTGACTGAGGATAAGTTGGCACCAAGTGGGAAACCAACAACGGTGCAAATTTTGACGTTTGAGCCAGCGAGTTTTTCTTTGGCTAAAGGAATATAGCCTGAATTAATGCAGACTGAATAAAAGCCGTATTGAATGGCTTCATCACAGAGTTTAAGAATATCCTGTTCTGTTTTTTCAGCAGTCAGGGCAGTGTGGTCAATATATTGTGCTAATTGTTTACTATCCATATTTTTCTCCTTATTAAATGATGGGGTTATCATAGCAAAATATCTGCAATTTTGACCGCACTTTTCTGATCGATTACAATCCATTTATCCTAGCTCATGAAATTTTATTGTGAAACTTAAAACCTTATTAAAAAATGCGATTTCGCTCCTGCTGACCTTGATTATCGTGAGCAGTATTCTCGATTTTATTCGTAAACCTAATATTCCGCCTGAAATCAATGCAACGGCACTTTATGATTTGCAGGGAAATGCCTTCTTTTTACCCCAATTAGATCAAGCTAAGCCGACAATCATTTATTTCTGGGGAAGTTGGTGCGGTTATTGTCGTTATACTTCTCCAGCGATTAATTCACTTTCAGAAGAAGGCTATCCGGTAGTCTCTGTTGCGCTACGTTCGGGGACAAATAAGGATGTGGAGGATTATTTACAAACACATCACTATCAGTTTACAACGGTGAATGATCCTCAAGGCAAGATTGCGGATCAATGGCAGGTGAATGTGACACCAACCATTATTATTTTAAATAAAGGAAAAATGGATTTGGCCACAACGGGCTGGACGAGTTACTGGGGCTTAAAAGTGCGGTTGTTTTTCACAGAGTTTTTTGGCTAAGCGGCACAAAATCTATTACAATACACAGACTTATTTTAAAGAGGACAGAATTATGATTATCGTAACAGGTGGCGCCGGTTTTATCGGCAGTAATATCGTTAAAGCATTGAACGATATGGGACGCAAAGATATTTTAGTGGTGGATAACTTAAAAGACGGGACTAAATTCATTAACTTAGTGGATCTTGATATCGCAGATTACTGTGATAAAGAAGACTTCATTGCGTCAATTATTGCAGGTGATGATTTAGGCGATATCGATGCGGTATTCCATGAAGGGGCTTGCTCGGCGACCACTGAATGGGACGGTAAATACATCATGCATAATAACTACGAATATTCAAAAGAGTTATTGCATTACTGCTTAGATCGTCAAATTCCGTTCTTATATGCATCAAGTGCGGCAACTTATGGTGATAAAACTGAATTCCGTGAAGAGCGTGAATTTGAAGGCCCATTGAATGTGTACGGTTATTCTAAATTCTTGTTCGACCAATATGTGCGTGCGATTTTACCTGAAGCAAAATCGCCAGTATGTGGTTTCCGTTATTTCAACGTGTATGGTCCGCGTGAAGGCCACAAAGGTTCAATGGCAAGCGTGGCATTCCACTTAAATAACCAAATCCTGAAAGGCGAAAATCCAAAATTATTTGCAGGCAGTGAACACTTCCGCCGTGATTTCGTTTATGTAGGCGATGTAGCACAAGTCAACATTATTGAACAAATAATGTCGTTCAATACTAGAAAATGAATAAAGTGCGGTTAAAATTAGTCTTATTTTTAGCCGCACTTTTGTTATAAGGTCAAGCATGAATATTTTAATTATCGGCCCGTCTTGGGTCGGCGATATGATGATGTCGCACAGTTTGTATCAACAACTCAAACTGCAATACCCCGATTGCCAAATTGATGTGATGGCACCGAATTGGTGTAAACCGCTTTTAGTTCGTATGCCTGAAGTGCGTCATGCTATTGAAATGCCGCTCGGACACGGCAAGTTTGCCTTGTGTGAACGTTATCGTTTAGGTAAGGCATTACGTAATCAATATGATATGGCAATCGTATTACCAAACTCCTTGAAGTCAGCTTTTATTCCTGCTTTTGCAAAAATTGCGGTGCGTCGTGGTTGGAAAGGAGAAAGCCGTTATTTCTTGCTTAACGATTTACGCAATAACAAACGTGATTACCCTATGATGGTGCAACGTTATGTAGCGTTAGCCTTTGAGCAAAATGCGGTGCCAAAAGCGGCTGATATTCCTGTTCTAAAACCTTATTTAACCGTTGACCCCACTCAACAAGCGGAAACCTTAAAAAACTTTGAAAAACAGACCGCACTTTTAGGCGAACGTCCGATTATTGGTTTCTGTCCTGGGGCCGAATGAGCAATGACAGCGGCTTAATGCATATTGCCGCTGCGACAGATCGTCCATTGGTTGCACTTTACGGCCCAACGAGCCCAACTTATACGCCACCATTATCGGATAAGGCTGTGATTATTCGTTTAATTGAAGGCGATTTAATTAAGGTGCGTAAAAGTACAGATAGCTCGGAAGGGTATCATCAAAGTTTGATTGATATTAAACCTGAAAATGTGGTAGAAAAACTGACCGCACTTTTAGACATTTAAGAAAGAGAGAATATAAAATGGAAGTGACATATCAACCCGTATTAGATAAAAATGAAGCCAAAGCGGTTCGTAAAATTAGTCGTAATGTTTATAAGCATAATAAATTTCGTAAGATGATGAGTTTAGGCGATCTTTTATTATATTTATTTTTCTTGCTTCCAAGTATTTTTCTTGCTTTTGAACTGATGGATTGGGGAGAGTATTTATATGATTGCTATGAAAATATCTTAGCTAATTATGCTGGGCATATATTATTGATTATCTCACTATGTTCTTTTTTTTATGCTGTTTGTCTGCGACCTTATTTAAATACCAAAGCTTTTCAAAGCCAAGTATATGAGGAAGCTAATAAGGAAAAAAGAACCATACGAATTAAAGAAGATGGGTTATGTTCTGAAATAGCTCTCTGCCAAACTTTATATAATTATCGGTACATTCATCATATCGAAAATCATTATGGTTACTTAACGATTCGAATTGGTAGTGGACAGTATTTATCTATTCCTCATTCAGCTTTTCAGGATGACGCTCATCGAGAAGCATTTGAAGCCGATTTACGAGAAAAAATCAAAGCTTACCAAGCAGAGCCTTTAAGTAAATAGAAAAGGCCTAACAGGATGTGTTAATGATATGAACCCTCTCCGCATACATTTACAATTAATTGGAATGGTGATTTTATGGGGCGCCTCTTGGCCTTGGGGACGGGTGGTTGCCCAAGCTATGCCGACATTTGTTGCTTCAAGCGTGCGCTTTTTTTTCGCCATTATTCCACTCATTATTTGGCTATATGCGGCGAATCGCTTCAAATATGCTAAACAACTTCGACCTAATCAATGGGTGGGGTTATTGTTAACGGCTTTGCTTGGGATCTTTGGTTATTCGACTTTCTTTATTTGGGGTTTGAAATATGTTCCAGCAGGGCAAGGAACGATGGTGGTTGCTTCTAACCCCGTCTTTACGATGTTTTTTGCTATTTTATTATTTAAAGAAAAATGGAATCGCTGGGTTGTATTAGGGATGATTATTGCGATTAGCGGTTCTTTGTTAGCCATGACAAAAGGGAATCCAACTAATCTCTTACAAAATTTTGGATTCGGTCAAATGTTATTGCTTTGTGCTTTAGTTTGCTGGGTTGCTTATACTTTATTGGCTCGTAAAGTATTAATCGGAATTGATTCTCTCACCGCCACCACGATTTCTTCTACTTTTGGTTTTTTCATGCTGACGTCGGCAGCATTATGGACGGAAAGTGCGGAAGATTGGGCAACCGTATTTCAATTAAATGGATCGCAATGGTTTAGTTTACTAGGTCTTGCATTTGGCTCAACAGTGTTGGCTTATGCATGGTATTTTGATGGTGTGAAACACTTAGGGGCTGGCAATGCCTCGGCTTACATTATTCTTGTGCCGATTTTAGGCATTTTATTTTCAGCCGTTTGGTTGAATGAGCAAGTGGATTCCTCCTTAATTATAGGAGGCATTTTAGCCGTATCTGGGCTTGGAATTATGCACTGGGGAAGAAGGTTAATTAAATGAAAGTATGCGTGATCAAAACGTCTTCTATGGGCGATGTAATCCATACTTTGCCGGCATTAACTGATGCACAGCGTGCTATTCCTAATTTATCTATTGATTGGGTAGTGGAAGAGAATTTTGCCGAAATTCCACGTTGGCATTCTGCCGTGAAACAAATCATTCCAATAGCCTTAAGACGTTGGCGAAAATCACCTTTTTCGGTTCAAACAAAAAACGAGTGGAAATCTTACCGCACTTTATTACAAGCCAAGCAATATGATGCTGTGATTGATGCGCAAGGGCTTTTTAAAAGTGCGTTTTTTGCAACACGCTTAGCCAATGGCGTTAAACATGGTTATGACCGAAAAAGTATCCGTGAGCCGATTGCCTCCTTGTTCTACGATAAAAAATACGCGATTTCCTATCAACAACATGCGGTAGAACGTATTCGCCAACTTTTTGCGCAAGCCTTATCTTATCCATTATCGAAAGAAAAAGGGGATTATGACATTGCTCGACATTTCATTTCCGCAGATTCTATCGAACCTTATGTGATCTTTTTTCATTCTACGACAAGAGATGAAAAGCATTGGCCAGAACGAGAATGGCGAAATTTAATTGAAAAACTGACCGCACTTTCTGTTCAAGTCCGTTTGCCTTGGGGAAATGAAAAAGAAAAGGCTAGAGCAGAGCGATTAGCAAAAGGATTATCTCACGTAGTTGTTTTACCTAAGCTTTCATTACATGAATTGGCTTATCAAATTGCTAATGCGAAAGCAGTGGTTTCGGTGGATACCGGGCTTGCCCACTTAACTGCTGCGCTGGATAAACCGAATATTACACTTTATGGTGCAACAGATCCGACCTTAATTGGCAGTTATGGTAAAAATCAACATTATTTAACGGCTAGTTCAATGGAAAATATTAAGTCAGATCAAGTGTTTTCAATGCTAAATTTATTAATTAAATAGGTGATAAAATAATCAAAAATATATTTATCTGGATTGATTTTAGTCAAAATATTGTCTATTTTCTGATAGTTGGGAAAATTTAAGATTGACACATTCTAGTTCTGGTGTATAGACTAAAAAAGTTCAATTTTTTATTAACTTCATTAAATCATAAGGAAAGCGTTATGAAAAAAACACTTCTTGCTTTATCTGTAGCTGCATTAGCAGCAGGTTCAGCACAAGCTTATAACTTCCATGTTGACCAAACTGGTACGGATGTTGATTTCTATGGTTCTTTACGTGTTAAGTGGGAAAGCACTTCTAACAAAACTAACTATGTAGCGGGCGGTGAAAGCAAAGAGCACATCAACCACGCAGTAGACAACAATGGTTCACGTTTTGGCATTAAATTAAAACAAAGTTTAGGCGGTGATTTCTACGCATTAGGTCGTGCTGAATGGCGTATGCGTGGTGAAGCACCTTCACAACATGATTTTGACCATGTCTATACTCACTTCCTTTACGCTGGTTTTGGCCACAAACAATTTGGTGAGTTAACTTACGGTAACATGCCAACTATCACTGATGAAGTAAAACAAACCGACTTAGCAAATACTTACAGCTTATCTGATGGCTTATTAGATGGTTCTGCACGTCGTGTAACTCAATATGTGTACAACGGTAACTATGGTGATAACAAAGTTAAATTTGGTGCATACTACGGTGGTTCAAGCAAACGTAGCATGAAAAACCTTGATTTAGCGAACAAACGTAAAAATGCTTGGGGTACAGGTCTTATCTTCAATCATGCAATTGATAGCATCCAAAATGTAACCGTAGCAGCAGGTTTTACTCGTGAAATTTCTGAAAATGCGAATAATACTGCATACTACCGCAATGCTTATGGATTAGGTTTAGCGTATAACTTCGTTCACACCACTTATGGTTTAGATTTAGAACGTCAAGTAACTAAAAACCAAGGTGACAAACGTACTAAAAATGAAGTGCGTGCGATTGTTCGTCAAGGTTTAAACGAAGATTGGAACGTATATGCAATGTATGCGTATAAAACAGATAAACAATTTGGTGATACAGACAGAACTCGCCAATTCATGGTAGGTACTGAATACTACGTATATAATCAAGGTTCTTTAAAAGTGAAACCATTCTTAGAATGGCAAGCGACTCGTACTAAATACGAAAACAGCACTGTAGATCGTAGCCGTGATTTCAAAACGGTTATCGGTTTACGTGCATACTGGTAATTTATCAGTTTAATCTTATAAAGTGAGCGGATAGTGAAAGCTATCCGCTTTTCTTTTTGGCTTGTAATTTTGATTTTCACCCCCATAATACTGCCAGGCACAAAGTGCGGTGACAAAGTGACTTCTTTTTTGAACATTTACGATTTATGACCAAAATTGACCGTACTTTTTACTCAAAGAATAAATAGGAATAAATAATGAATTACACTCAAGACAATGACAAACTTTACCGTTACCTTTTTCAAAACCGTGCCGTGCGTGGTGAATGGGTACGATTAAACCAAACTTTTACTGATACGTTGAACACTCATCATTATCCAAAAGCAGTACAAAACTTACTGGGTGAGATGATGGTGGCAACGAATTTGTTGACCGCCACATTAAAATTTAATGGCAATATTACAGTTCAAATTCAAGGTGATGGTCCATTAAAATTAGCCTTAGTTAATGGCAATGATCAGCAACAGATCCGTGCATTAGCACGTGTGCAAGGTGATATTCAAGACGGCATGAGCCTACATGATATGATTGGCAAAGGCGTATTAGTGATTACGATTGCTCCAACTGAAGGTGAACGTTATCAAGGCGTTATTGGTTTAGATAAACCAACGATTACGGAATGTTTAGAAGACTATTTTGTGCGTTCAGAGCAATTACAAACCCAACTTATTATTCGCACGGGTGAATATGACGGTAAAGCTGTTGCCGCTGGAATGTTGCTACAGATTATGCCAGATGGCCAAGGTACGCCAGAAGATTTTGAACATTTAACGACCTTAGCTGCAACCGTAAAAGATGAGGAGTTATTTGGATTACCAGCAGAAGAATTACTTTATCGTTTATATCACGAAGAAGTGGTGGAAGTTTTTGAACCGCAATCAGTTTCTTTCTTCTGTGGTTGCTCACCTGAGCGTTCTGGGGCAGCATTATTACTGATTCCAGAAGCTGAAATTGAGGAAATCTTAGAAGAGCATAAAGGCAGCATTGATATGCAGTGTGAGTGTTGTGGCACGCATTACTTCTTCAATAAAGAAGCCATTGATAAACTCAAACAAGCCCAATAATAAAAATCCCCGTTTATGATAACGGGGATTTTTTATAGCCTTTTATTGTTGAACTTGTTCCAAGCAATGTTTGATAGCGTCCGGAATTGAGCCTCCATGATTTTTATTGGGAATGGAAATAAATTCCACGGAATTACCTTGTTTTTCCAATATTTCCGCCAATTGATGCGCATTGATTGTTCGCATTTGTTTCCGTTGATTAATACGCTGTAATTGCTCTTCAGTCATATTCGGATCCTGTTCAGGATGCTCTTCATAATAGCCTAATGTAATCAGAATATGTGATGGTTTTTTGCTAATCCATGATTCATTTTGAGGTAGAAATGAGCCGTTCCCCCACCAAAGAGAAGGACTTGCCAAGGTGTAATATTGAAATAAATCTGGTTGATGGAAGAGCACGTATAATCCAAACAACCCACCAAAAGAATGGCCAAAGAAATATTGTTTTTCTTTATTGATATCGAAATGCTGCTCAATGTAAGGTTTTACATCTTCTTGAATAAAACGTAGAAAATCAGCGGCTTTCCCTCCTTTGGCAAATTCAGCGCCTTCTACTGGAAAAGTGTAATCTCTCATTCGTTCCTCAATGACGTAAGCTTTATCAGATACATAACCGATACCGACAATAAGGGGGAGAGGTTTGTTAGGATTGACAGCATTCACTGCTATTGGAAATTGAGCATTGCCATCTAAGGTGTAAAGTGCGGTCAGTTTTTGCGATGTTTTTTGCGGTACTGCAATAAACAAGCGGTAATGTTTTCCTTCAAAGGTAAAATCTTTTTGTTGAATTTGATACATTTTTTTCATGCTTTCTTGAATAGGTGGAATCTTAAAGTCAGGTTCTGCTTGCGTGCTTTGCGTAAACATCAGCAGACAAAATAAAAAGGGTAAACGCAGAAATGAGAACATAGGTATTGAGTCTTGAGTTGATAATAGTTCTCACTATATCGAAAATATGATGGGTAAATCAACCTTGTTGTATCTTAGCCTCTTAAACCACCTAAAAAGGGGTAGAATTTTCCAATGAATGTTCAAAAATGAGATCTAGTTAACATTTTTTTTTTGACAATTCCCATACAATAAACATAGGAAAAATTTTTAAACTTTAATCAAGAGGTGAACTATGACTGATGTTAAAAACGTAATTAAAGAACTTGAAGCCGTTGGTATTCATGACGTAAAAGAAGTGGTTTATAACCCAAGTTATGAACAACTTTTTGAAGAAGAAACAAAACCCGGCTTAGAAGGCTTTGAAAAAGGTACACTTACCACAACTGGTGCGGTGGCTGTTGATACAGGGATCTTTACCGGTCGTTCACCGAAAGACAAATACATCGTTTTAGATGATACCACAAAAGATACTGTGTGGTGGACTTCTGATGTGGCGAAAAACGATAACAAACCAATGACTCAAGAAACTTGGTCAAGCTTGAAAGGTCTTGTGACTAAACAACTTTCTGGCAAACGTTTATTCGTGGTTGATGGTTTCTGTGGCGCAAGTGAACAAGACCGTATCGCAGTGCGTATTGTGACTGAAGTAGCATGGCAAGCACATTTTGTGAAAAATATGTTCATTCGTCCAAGAAAGGTATGTTCTCAATGATGAACTACTTCCTACCACTTAAAGGTGTAGGTGCAATGCACTGTTCTGCTAACGTAGGTAAAGACGGTGATGTAGCAATTTTCTTCGGTTTATCAGGTACAGGTAAAACCACACTTTCTACTGATCCAAAACGTGAATTAATCGGTGACGATGAGCACGGTTGGGATGATGTTGGTATTTTCAACTTTGAAGGTGGTTGCTACGCAAAAACTATCCATCTTTCTGAAGAAAATGAACCAGATATTTATCGTGCAATCCGTCGTGATGCGTTATTAGAAAACGTCGTGGTTCGTGCAGATGGTTCAGTTGATTTCGATGATGGTTCTAAAACTGAAAATACTCGTGTATCTTACCCAATTTATCACATTGATAATATTGTTAAACCAGTATCTCGTGCTGGTCACGCAACGAAAGTGATTTTCTTAACTGCGGACGCATTCGGTGTGTTACCTCCAGTGTCTAAATTGACACCAGAGCAAACCAAATACTACTTCTTATCTGGTTTCACTGCTAAATTAGCCGGTACAGAGCGTGGTATTACTGAGCCAACTCCAACCTTCTCAGCATGTTTTGGTGCAGCGTTCTTAACTCTCCACCCAACACAATATGCTCAAGTGTTAGTTAAACGTATGCAAGCTGCAGGTGCAGAAGCTTACTTAGTTAATACTGGTTGGAACGGTACGGGTAAACGTATCTCAATCAAAGATACTCGTGGTATTATCGATGCAATTTTAGATGGTTCTATCGAAAAAGCAGAAATGGGCGAGTTACCAATCTTTGATTTAGCGATTCCAAAAGCATTACCTGGCGTAGATCCTGCGATCTTAGACCCTCGTGATACTTATGCTGATAAAGCACAATGGGAAGCGAAAGCGAAAGACCTTGCTGGACGTTTCGTGAAAAACTTCGAAAAATATGCGACTAATGCAGAAGGTAAAGCGCTTATCGCAGCAGGTCCAAAAGCTTAATTAGAGAATATCGTATCTAATTAAACATCTCTAAAAATAACCGCACTTTGATTTGTTAACCAAAGTGCGGTTTTTTTATATTAAGATTTTTTGCGAGCTATTCTTTTGCTACGGTAAGAATAGACCAAATATAAGCCAATATGACCAATACCGCAGATACAGAAAACATTATGCTTATCACATCAACGAAAAAGAAACTTTCCAGAATCGGTTTAGTGAAGATGCGTTCCGCATATCTCGCGACAAAAGTGATGATATAAGCCCATAAAGCCCAGGTAACTATATCTAGTACAAAGCTTTTGGCTTTAATCAGCAAGGGAAGGCTGCTACCTTTATTAATAACCATCAATTGTTGTAAAGTGGCGGTTGCCATTATTTAAACTCCTCTGTCAGGGCTTGTCCATACAGCTAATTTGGACTTGTTTCTAAAAATCGCTTTTGGGATTCCAATGAGTAACGTTACCGTATTGAGTAACCAATAAACGTAGGGATACCAAATGCAAGAAATTCCATATTGGATCAATCCTTTTTCATAACGAGAGTCGATGTATAAGCTTAAGAGACACTGTAAGAAGAAGGAAAAAAACATGATCGAGATATTTGTTTCAAACAATTCCATGTTTTGAATGCCTATACCCAAAGTAATCTTGCGGTATAGTGCAAGAGCAACCAGTGCAACCAATAAGATTGCCCAAGTTGCGGTAACAAAATATTCGGCATACATTGGCCATAGACGGCGGTTTTTCCATCGCCAGACCTGAGGAAAATATTTGATGATGGTTTCTGCGCCACCTTGTGCCCAGCGTAAACGTTGTTTGTATAAACCATATAGACGTTCAGGCATTAATACCCAACATAAAGCACGGGGTTCATACATGATGTTGTAACCGGCCGTTTGAATTTTCCAACTGACATCAATGTCTTCGGTGATCATATTGGTGCTCCAACCACCAATTTCTTCCATTACATCTTTTCTAAATAGGCAGCATACGCCAGATACCGTGAAGATGGTTCCCATTAGGCTTTGAGCGCGTTTGATTAAACCGATAATGGAGCTAAATTCAGACACTTGTAAGCGACCTAGGATGGTACTGCGGTTACGTACGCGTGGGTTGCCTGTAACTGCACCGTAAGTGCGGTTTAATTCGAGGGATTGCACCATATAGTCGATTGCATCAAAATCTAATACGGCATCGCCATCAATACAGGCTACATATTCCCCTTTAGCGACTAATAAGCCATGGTTTAATGCACTGGCTTTACCTTGGTTTTCTTGATGAAGTGCTACAATCCGCTCATCTTCTTTCGCCCAACGTTCAATAATTTCGCCAGTGTTATCTTTACTGCCATCATTGATAAAGATGAGCTCATAGTTTGGATATCTGAGTTGAAGCAAGTAAGGAATGGCTTCATCTAAGTTGTCGCCTTCGTTATAGCAAGGCACCATGATGCTGACCATCGGGACGCGTTCTTTAGGCATTTGTTGGAAGGTCGGTTGCCCAAGTTTCCCTTCCATAAAAAGGTAATAGCAGAGGCTTGCACTAACCCAATATATTGCCATTCCAGCAGGATACATAAATACGAAGATACTAATTGCTTCTAAGAATTGTTGGTTCATAATCAATCCTTAAGGTTTTCCCACATTAGTATTTACCGAAAAATACGGTTTCATTTTGTTCAGATCCGGTTGATTAGTTAAAAAGTTATCCGGATAGTAGCCATAGCTATAAATATGATTTTTTTGCAATAGCTTCATCCAATCAATCAACTCGGATTCAGGAATTGGTTTTTGAGTTCTCCAATTCACCGCTTGGAATTCAAACAAGACTTTATCTAATGGTGCTTGAGCTTTCACATTTTCAATGAGAGAGGCAAACCATTGATAGGCTTCTTCTTGTGAAATAGGCTGCTCATTTTCCATGTATGGCATCGCCATAATAGCCGTCGTGTCGTAATTGTCAGTGAGCGTTTTTAAGTTTTGTGCCAACCATTCTTCTGCATTTTGATTTGTGATCACTGATGCATAAAGATTACGAGCCGTTTTAAGAGAATATGAACCACGCAAGAAATAAGGTTTTAACGCATCGGTGAGTTGATGGGTTAATTGGATTAAATCTTGTGTTTTTTGTTTTGCTTGTGGGCTAACCATGCCTTCAGCGTGATTACCTTCTGCACCTTCAAAATCGGTTAGGAACGCGTCATCATGGAATAAAATGCCATTAAATTTGGCATAGAATGACAAATCGTTATAAATGGATTTAATGATTTCAACATTCTGTTTGTTATAAGGTGAAAGACGTAAATAAGCCTTTGTTGAAGGTTTACCCGTGCGGCTATCAATGACATATTCCGCCTCTTTTACGCCTTTTCGTGCTTGAAGATAAACTGTCGTCACACCATAGCGATAGATGCGGTCGATTAACTTATCAAGGTTTTTGGCTTGCTGAGCTTTATCCGCATCATAGACATAATCTAAATCGACATGCAGTACTCGTTGAATTTGTTTGCTTTCATCAATGCCATCAAGATAGTTTTTAACGGTATTTAGATCGGTTTCTGCATTAAGTAATAAGCGTCCAATATGTTTATCGCCAACTTTATTGATGATTTTTTCACCTAATGAGAAATAGTGTGGCATTCCTGCTTGTCGTGCAAGTTGCACAGCAACATCATTAAATTGTCCATAAGGCCACACCATTACACGTGGTTTCTTACCGACATGATTGACTAACGTTTGAACAGAACGAGTGAAATCAGATTTCAATCTGTTTTTGTAGGCATCTTCTGTTTCATATTTTCCGTTTTTATATTCAGGCGCAATCACAGCGGGTAATTGACCACCAGATGGGTTGGCATTTATACCGTTATGAAGATTATGAGTATGTGAGGCAACTTCAACGAGCCCACTTTGTTCCATTTCTTTGACTTGCGACCAAGTGGCAAAAACAGAACGATCCAGCATTTTATCGGCATAAGCGATTTTTTGATCTGCCGGCGTATCTAACCAGCCCGTAACTGGTGCAAAAACAGCGGGGTAGTTATAGGCTTTCAATAGAGGGAAGACTACGTTATACATAGTCTCATAGCCATCATCAAAGCTTAGCAATACCGCATTATCAGGTAATGTGCCTTTACCATTTTCAGCATCGATAACTTGCTGCCAACTGATCACGTTGTATCCGTTTTCTTTTAGCCAATTAAAATGTTTAATTAACATTTGGGCAGAAATTGTTTGAGGAAAATACTGTTTTTGATTTTCAGCCGCACTTTCATCTACCACAGAGTGATAGGCTAATACGCCATAACGATCTTGCGCAAAGGCAAAAGTCGAAAAAAGGGAAAGCGTGCAAATAATTATTCTTGCAAAATGTTTTAGAGATCTCATAAGGTTATACCGCTTAAGTATTTAATAATAAATAGAAAAGTTTAAATTCCCGAAATTGTTGAATTCAGCACTGCCGTCGTAAATATTCTTTTTACGCCCGATTTCATAAGACACGCCAAATTTTTTACCAATACGCCATTGATGCCCGTAGCTAATCGACCACATCTTTTCTCGACTGAGTTCTGCCTGTTTATAAGCACCTATGCTGGCTTTCAGGTGGTGATTTAAGACTAAGCCATAATTAAGTGGTTGGTAGTAACTTAAATCCGCACCGAATTCCAAGCTTGTCGCTTTTGCGGGGTTGTAATATTCAGCAGTACCATTAATATTGGCATCTAAATTAAATGACCAGTGTTGGTTGAGGGTATAATTTGCCTCTGTAGAGAAATAGGCTTTATCATTAAGCTTAATGCCTTTCCCGCCTTCCATTTTTACTTGGAGTGGATAGAAATTGAGCTCTGTTCCCACGCCAATTCGACGCGAAATAAGACTTTCTTTGTTATAAGGGGAGCGAGTTTCTAAGTAATGAACGTAGAGATCGTGACCATTTGCTGTTTTCGGTGTGTAAATCGCATAATCTTGGCTACTTTCATTGCTATAACTTATTGGTGAGGTGCGATGCTGTAAGCCGACACTCCCTACAATTTTGCCAGAACGCGCTTGTTCATAATGCTTAATAAGGGATTGCGCTGACTGACGTTGTTCTTCATTCATTGCATCAATCGTTTTTGAAACTGTTGGTAAATCATTTTGACTTAAGGCGGTTTCAGCCAGGTTATTACGAGCTTCTTGCTGATCATTTTTACTCAAAAAATAACCGGCTTTTTCCGCCCATAATTTAGCATCATCATAGTTGCCACGATTTCGCTCAAGTTCTGCTTTTTGCAACATAACCCATGGATCACCAGGCGTTTTGTTAAATAGACGATCATCAATAAGTTGCTGAGCTAATTTGCTGTTACCGCGCCATAACGCTAAACGAGCTAAACCAAAATAGCGAGAATCGTAGCCTGGATTCAGAATTTTTGATGTTCGGGTATAGTCATTGATATAAACATTTGAATTCATACGCTCTAAATATTGTTGCGCCAATTCAAATTTGCCCGCATCGCTTGCAGTGAGAGAGAGTTTATGAAGTAAACCATCACTCACAGCGAGTTTATTGGTTAAGGCTTGTTGTTCAATTTCTTGATAAATCTCTAATGCTTTGTGTGGTGAGCCTTTTGCTGCCCAATAATCACCAAAGGCTTCTTCTAAATACGCAGGCACATTAGATTGAGCCTGTAATGTATTGAAGTCGTCTTCTATTTCATCAAATTTATTCAAGCGAACGCCCATCACAAAACGATCTTGCAATGCTTGTTGATACAGAGGATGCTCAGGATTAATTTTGGCCAAAAGTGCGGTCAATTCTTCAAATGATTTTTCTTGTTGTGTAGGTGTTGTCGCATTTTTTGAGGAGGTAATCGTCTTACCATGCTCAAACCACATCATATCTTTTTGATTGAATTGATCAGGATAGGCTTTTTGTAGTTTCTCTTGTAATGGTTGAAGGTTGTATTTCGATGTTAAACGATACAACTCTCTCATTAAGGTGATATTTTTCGGATTTTGTTCTAACTGACGTTGCCAACGGCCAAGTTTAGCCATGTCGGGTTCGGTGAAATCAAGCAAATAACTTTCTGCATCAAGATAAGCATTATCTTGTCCAAAACGTTGTTTATAAACATTCAGTGCATTTTTTGCCGCATTGTAGTTTTTGGTTTCAGTGGAGGCTAATGCGCCACCAAGCCATCCATTTGGATTATCAGGGAATTGCTTTTGCAATTGGGAATAGAATGCAACGGCACGGTCGTATTGTTTTTCATTTCGAGCGGCTTTGCCTAAATTTTCCAGTTCATTTTGGGAAAATTGCGCTGGTGCACAGCTTTCGCAAAGTGAAAGTGCTTTAGCGGATTGATTCGTCCTCAGATAGAGTGTAATTAAATCATCGCGCACTTTCACATCGTGCGTCCTCTTAAATAAGGCCTCAAGTTTTGGAATAGCTTGATTTAATTGGGCCTCTCCTTGACGAGAGAAAATGATGATATTTTCTCGTTCGGTATCAATAGAGGAATTTTGGGCATAGGCAACCTGTACTACTGAGGTACTGACACCTACTAATAGCACAGCCTTAAAGACATGGGATAGAGACTTCATATTAACTTCTACTATGTTTAATTATAATTATTTATTGTGGACTCCATATTTATGACAATGTAAAGAAAGTGTAAGTTTCGTAAAGTGGTCTGACCTCAAGTTGGGCGATAAAAAATATTAGTTATGTATAACAGCGGATGTTTTAGGTGAAAAAATAGGCGTTTTAGTAAAATAAAACGCCTATTTGATATTTAGAGAAGTGATTGAAAGTTATTTCAAAATAAACATCGGTGTGTTACTGATAGGATCACGATGAATGATGACATCCAAATCAAACACATCCTTAAGTAACTCTTCGGTCATCACTTCATCAGGTGTGCCTTGTGCCATTAAGGCACCTTTTTTCATGACGATTAAGTAATCGCAATAGCGGCAGGCTTGGTTGAGATCATGCAACACCGTAATCACGGTTTTACCGTTTTGTTGCATTTGTCGCATCATGCCCATGAGTTCTGCTTGGCGGTTTAAATCCAGATAAGTGGTAGGCTCATCGAGTAGCACTAATTCGGCATCTTGCGCAAGAGTCATGGCTAAAAATACCCGTTGTTGCTGGCCACCGGATAAATCGGAAACTAACTGCTCGGCGAGTTCGGTAGTTTGTGTTTGCGCCATCGCCCAATTAACCAATTCTTCATCTTTTTGGCTGAGTTTGCCCCAGAGATTTAAGTAAGGCGAACGCCCGTAGGCGATCAATTCCCGCACTTTAATCCCTTCGGGTACCAGGTGTTGCTGCGGGAGAAAAGCCAATTCTTGGGCATATTCTTTAGGGCTTTTTTGCCAAATATCCTGACCTTTATGGGTGATTGAACCTTGCTTTGGCTTAAGCAAGCGAGCTACCGCTTTTAATGTGGTGGATTTACCGCAACCATTTGGGCCGATTAATGCAATCACTTTATTTCTCGGGAATTTTAGCGACAGATTTTTAACCACGAGTTTATCTTGATAACCTAAAGATAAATTATTGATTTCAATGCTCATTATTTAGTTCTCATCAATAAGTAGAAGAAATATGGCGCACCGATAATCGCGGTCAGAATACCCGCTGGTAGTTCAGTTGGTGGGTCAATCACCCGCGCCAAAATATCCGAAAGTTGTAATAAGAGGGCGCCAATAATCAAGGCTGCCGGTAATAGGGTGCGATGTCTGCCACCGACTAAACGACGGGCAAGATGCGGAGCAACCAAGCCTAAAAAGGCAATCGGACCACAAATTGCCACAGCTGTAGTGGAAAGAGCTACCGCTAACACTAAAACGCTAATTTGCACTTTATTTACGGTTACGCCCAGGGTGGAGGCTTTGTTTTCACCTAAACCAAGGGTATCGAGATCGCGACAGAAAATAAATGGTAAGGGCAGCAATACCACTAACCATGGCAATACCACATTCAAATAAGACCAGCTGCGCCCCCACAGGCTTCCTGTGAGCCATAACATAGCCGTGTTGATCTCGACCGGATTGGTAAGCATCAGATAATGACTAATGGCTGCCCATAATGCGGAAAGTGCAACCCCAATGATTGCCATTTTGATAGGGCGGAAGTTAAAGCCGCATACGATCCATAAAATAACAAAAGAGAGTACGCCGCCTAAAAAGGCAAAAATTGGCATCCAGTAAAATGCCAAGTTTGGCAAGAACATCAATACCGAAACAGCAACTAACCCAGCCGCGTTGTTAATCCCTAAAATGTCGGGAGAGGCAAGTGGATTGCGCACCACGCTTTGCACTAACACACCAGAAATTGCTAAGGCTCCGCCTAATAAAATCGCTAATACTGCACGGGGTAGGCGATATTCCATCAAGGTAAAATAGTTTTTATCATCAGGCTGAAAGGCCGCCCAAATTTCCTCAAAAGAAAGCGTATAAGTGCCAAGGCGAATACTCAATCCAAAGAGTAGTACCATCATACTGAGCGTGATGACATAAAAGCCGATAGCGCGAAAAGATACATGAGAGGTTCGCATTAGTGTCTTCCTCTGGCAAATAATACAAAGACTGGGGCACCGATTAAGGCAAGTACCGCACCAGCAGGCACTTCACTAGGGAAATTAACCGCGCGGGCAATGGTATCTGCAGCGAGCATTAAAATTGCGCCGAGTAACATCGCCATGGGGAGAGATTTTCGCAAGTCATAACCAATCCAATAGCGGGCAAGATGGGGCACGAGTAAGCCAATAAAGGCAACTGGGCCAGCAACACTTACGCTTGAGCCCACAATCAATAACGCCATGATGTTAGCATACCAACGTAAACGGAAGAGATTGATGCCTAGTGAACGCGCGGATTCATCACTTAAATTGAGTAAATTTAAACGGCTAGCAAAAAACAGGCAGAAAAGTGCGGTCAAAATAAAGAACGGAAATAACGTCAATAATTCATTCCAGCGGGCATGTGCAATGCCGCCAGCTAGCCAACTCATAATACCGAAGGCATGATCTTCTGCGATAATGAGCACCAATTTTGTAAGGGCTGCACAAAGTAGTGATACTGCAATCCCCGCTAAAATCACCCGGCTGCGATCCCCACTGTTGTCTTTCCATCCGTTGCTGATCAGCATCACCACAAACCAACTTATACCACCACCGATACTAGCCACTAAGGCAATGCTATAACCAGAAAGAATCAAGGGGCTAAACGCACTGGCGGTTACCATCGCAAGACTAGCTCCTGAGTTCACGCTGAGTAATGTAGGGGAGGCAAGCGGGTTGCGCGTAATGGTTTGTAACAACGCCCCCGCCACCGCAAGATTGGCACCTAAAATCATGCCAACTAATGCGCGCGGTAGGCGTAAATCGGTTACCGTAATTTTGGCAATTTCATCGCCATCGGGGAGGAACGCTTGTAACGCTGCAAGCGGTCGAATTTCGATGGGATAATACAAAAACAGGCTTCCCCATAATAGGAAAGCCAGAATGATAAGGGGAAGTCCCCAACGGAAAGCAGACTTCATCATTATTTTTGCTTCACGAAATCTTCAATTTGTTTTGCCATAATTTTGCTTGCTTCTAAACCGCGACCACGCGCCCACATGTCGGAGTCAACACTGTAAACATGGTTCGCTTTGACCGCAGGAATGGCTTTCCAAAGTGGCTCAGCTTCCCATTTGCGCGCAATACTTTCATCACGATAATGGGCAATGAACAAGTATTCCGGTTTTTCCATTACTAATTGTTCAAGGTTGATTTCTACGAAAGCTTGATCGCTATTGAGTTTAGTTGGCGCAAAACCTAATGTCGTTAAGAAACTACCCACATAGCCATTGTCATTTTGGATATTAAATTTATCTTCTCGGGAAGTACCAAATGAGGCTTTTTTGCCTTGTACACCTAAATTTTTTGCGATGTTGGCAATGTAATCATTATGTTCATTGATCTTCGCTTTCATTTCAGCGCTTTTACCGACTAAATCAC
The DNA here is from genome assembly GCA_018378615.1 of Parahaemophilus parainfluenzae. Lineage (GTDB taxonomy): Bacteria > Pseudomonadota > Gammaproteobacteria > Enterobacterales > Pasteurellaceae > Haemophilus_D > Haemophilus_D parainfluenzae_X. The sequence goes on along the minus strand of JAGZXE010000007.1, from coordinate 15,375 downwards.
CAATTTTCTGCGCAGTTTCAAGATTTTCTTGGTAGCTTTCATGACGGGAATCAAACATCACCGTTGGCGCAATTTTTTTCAATTCTTCAAATACTGCAGTATGGCGAGATGGATCAGCAATAATTAAATCGGGTTTGAGAGAAGCAATCACTTCAAGACTCGGTTGAGAACGCGTGCCAACGGATTGCCATGCAGCAATTTTTTCGCGCACTTGCGGCAAAATACGATCGATTTTGTTGTCGTCAGCCACACCTACTGGGCTTACACCGACTTGGGCTAAAGCATCCACAAAAGAATATTCCAATACCACAACACGGCTTGGGGTTTTATCAAGGGTAAATTCACCTTTCGCATCTTTAACCGTCACGGCGCTAGCGAATGCGGATACCATTAATAATGCGGAAGCTAAAGTAGTTTTGAATAATTTTTTCATGTTGTGTCCTCAATAATAAAAAGCATTTGGATTATACACTCAAACAATGTTATTGGGAATAGTTATATTTTAGCTATTTGGTCGGACTTCTCTATTTTGCCCGCATTCTAGCAAGCAAGCTGACAGCGATAATGATGACTAATGAACCAATCCAGAAATTTAGGCTTGGTACGTTATCCCAGAAGAGCCAGTCACAGATGCTGGAGAAAATTACGCCAGTAAAAGCAAAAGGCGTAATGACATTGGCAGGGGCGTATTTAAAGGCGCGAGTGAGTAATAATTGGAAAATAAGACCGAATCCGCCTACCAAAAGCAGTAATGCAAATCCATGTAATGTCGGCATTTTCCACTGTGCGATGAAAAAGAGCGGTAACAAAATCGAGCCTAATAAGTGAAAGTAAAACACGATATTTTTAGGTGAGTTGTGTTTATTGAGCTCTTGTAAGCTGATAAATGCCATGGCTGCTAGCACAGCAGCACCTAACGCATAGCCTACATGGATAGGGTTGATATTCATTGATCCGTTGGTCAGCATAATGATGGATATACCGATAAAACCCATAAAACTACAAGCTAATACTTTTAATGGGGTTCTGACTTTAAAGAAAAACAGCAATAAAGGCACAAAAAGTGCGGACGTATTCATCAATAAAGTCGCAATGGAAATTGGTAAATATTTAATCGCGTAAAAGGTTAACAACATACTGGCAATGCCGGCGAGATTACGCAAAACGAGAAATTTCCATTGCGACATATCAACTTTGAAATCGCCATCTTTAATTAAAAAGGGCAGGAGAAACACAAAACCAATAAAAAAACGGGAAAATAAAATTTCGCTGGACGGTAATTCATCAGAGGCGTATTTTACAAATACGCCCATTAAGGCAATGCTGATGTAAGCTAACACCATACAAACAACAGCTTTTTGATAATTATTGCGGAGATGTATGTTTGGCATAAAGGTTCCTTGCACAAAGTGCGGTAAAAAATTGCCTTATTTTGTAAGAAAATGAGCTTGTCTTCGTCTAATGAAATGTAAGCTGAAGATTTTTCTATAATAAGGAAAGAAAATGAAATATACAAAAACATTTCTCATATTGACCGCACTTTTTGGCGGTTTGCAAAGTAGTTTAACGTATGCTGATAATACAACCTCATCAAAGGAGCAAAAAATGACAATGGAAAGTAAACAAGAACAACAAATTATTTATCTTGCTGGTGGCTGCTTTTGGGGATTAGAAGCTTATATGGAACGCATTCAAGGCGTGACCGATGCTGTTTCGGGCTATGCTAATGGAAAAGGTGATACCACTAACTACCAATTATTGCATGCGACAGATCATGCTGAAACGGTGAAAGTGACTTACGATCCAAACAAAATTTCGCTAGATAAATTATTGCAATATTATTTCCGCGTGATCGATCCAACCAGTATTAACAAGCAAGGCAATGATCGAGGCAGACAATATCGCACCGGCATTTATTATCAAAATGAACAAGATAAAGCGGTTATTGAAGCGGCATTGAAAACTTTACAAAGTAAATATCAAGAACCGATCCAAATTGAAGTGGAACCGCTGAAAAATTATGTGGAGGCGGAAGAATATCATCAGGATTATCTCAAGAAAAATCCGAATGGCTATTGCCATATCGACATCAAGAAAGCCGATGAGCCATTAATTGATGATAAAAAATACCCAAAACCAAGTGATGCAGAATTAAAGCAAAAATTGACCGCACTTCAATATGACGTGACGCAAGGCAAACATACTGAACGCTCTTTTAGTAACGAATATTGGGATAATTTCGCGCCGGGTATTTATGTGGATATCACCACGGGAGAACCATTATTTTCTTCTAAAGATAAATTTGAATCAGGTTGCGGCTGGCCAAGTTTTACCAAACCGATTGCCGCTGAAGTGGCGGAGTATCAAAGAGACAATAGCTTTAATATGACTCGTATTGAGGTGTTAAGTCGCAGTGGTCATGCCCATTTAGGCCATGTGTTTGATGATGGTCCTCGTGATAAAGGTGGTTTACGTTATTGCATCAATAGCGCATCGATTAAGTTTATTCCATTAGATGAAATGGAAAAACAAGGTTATGGCGATTTGATTCCCTTTGTGAAATAAGAGGATAAAATGAGAAAAATATTAACCGCACTTTTATTGTTTTTGAGTCCATTGAGTTTTGCACAAGAGAATGTGTCTTTGGCTGATGTTCCGTTGAAGACGTTGGATAATCAAACTGTCTCTTTATCACAATATCAAGGCAAACCGCTTTATATCAAAATGTGGGCATCTTGGTGTCCAATTTGTTTAGCGGGGTTAGCAGAAATTGATGATCTCAGTGCTGAAAAGAACCTTGATTTTAATGTGATTACGATTGCCTCACCTGGACAAAAGAATGAACAAAATAGTCAAAAATTTATCAATTGGTATAAAGGTCTGGATTACAAAAATATCACCGTATTATTGGATGAAAAGGGTGAAATCATTAAACGAGCTAATGTATTAGGCTATCCGTTTAATTTGCTATTGGATAAGGATTTAAATCTTATCAAAGCGCAGCCAGGTCATTTGAATTCAGATCAAATTAAACAATTTGTGAAGGAATAAAAAAGTGCGGTCATTTTGGACCGCACTTTTATTATTGGCTTGATTATGCAAATGCCTGTAATTCAGGATTGATTGGTGTTTCCGCGATGTTGTTCACATAGTTACATAATGTGGCGAGGCTAACACCTAAAATCACATCAATGGCATTTTCTTGAGTATAACCTGCATCAAAGAACGCTTTAAGCTGTGCTTCAGTTAATTTTGCTTTTTGCAAAATAACGGCAAGGGTGAAACGCGCTAAAGTATCGAGTTTTTTATCACTTTCAATACGAGCAGTTGCACGAATTTGGTTTACAAGCTCTTCTTCAAGTTTTAATACTTTTAAAGCGATCTTCGTGTGGCCAGCTACACAGAAACCACAGCCATTGACTACGGCAGCGGTAATTTGCACCACTTCGCGTTCTGTTGCCGTTAAGCTGTTACGACCATTAATGCCGCCTACCGTGCGATAAGTTTCAAGTGCAGTAGGGGCATTCGCAAGAACACCAATTAAATTTGGAATAAACCCATTGGCATTTTGTACGGCTTTTAAGGCTTCTTGTGCGGCTTCAGGGGCTGATTCAATAGTGTGAATTTTAAATTGAGACATAAACTACTCCTAAGGGATAAATCATAAATTTCCGCTTGATAATACCTTTCTAACTTAAGTAAGAAAAAGAAGAAAAGCTTATTTCATATAGCTAAAAGTTATGATTATTTTGGATCAGCTATGCTAAATGCGTTTTGACGATAGACAGTAATCTCTCCAACTCTTTTTTGCCTTTTTCGGAAAGGACTTTGTTGTCGTGCAACATTTGGGTGGCACGAGCTTCAATAAAGCGAAGGTAATCACTGTTTTGGGTTTCTTGGAATTGCTTTTCGGCTAATTGCATTTCGGTGAAATCTTTATTGGTTTGAGCAATCAGCATTTTTTGTCCGATTAATACAATTAATGCAGCAATTAAAGCGATGACGGCACCATAGCCGTTAGTGGGATAATAAAGAATGCCCGCGAGAACAAAAAGTGCGGTCACTAAATTGGATGAATTTTTAATATAGCCTTCAGCTGGTGGTGGCTTAATGAGATCTTTCAGGTTCATAGGATTTATATGTCATGCTAAAAAATTTGCCTTCCCTCAAGCGAAAGAGGGAAGGCAACATCATAATATATTATGCTAACACACCAAAATGATAGCCTAAAATACCCACGCCGAATAAGGCGAAGATGATGTACATGGCGTTGACTTTTTTACGTAATAAATACATACATAAGAAAGTTAAACCTAACGCAGCAAGGCCTGGGAGAAGATCGTTTAATACGCTTTGTACGGTGGTCACCACTTCTTCGCCCATTTGGTTTTTATAGCGGGAAAGTTCTAATGGAATATTAATGCTCGTCCATTTCGATACCAGTGAGCCCATGACAAAGAGACCGAGGATAGACGCCCCCTGCGTCAATTTTTGTAAGCGGCCGCCGCCCATATCGTTAACGATGGTGGTACCTTTTTCATAGCCATATTTAAAGCCATACCAACGGGTTAAACCGCGGCAAAGGTTGATACCGATGAAGAAAAGTAATGGCCCTAAAAGGCTACCGGTAAGGGCTAAGCCCGCACCAAGTGCCGCGAGTACAGGACGTAATGTCCCCCAGAAAATTGGGTCACCCACACCGGCTAATGGTCCCATTAAACCGACTTTCACCCCGCTGATTGCTGAGTCATCAATATCGTTACCGTTCGCGCGTTCTTGTTCCATCGCGGCGGTTACACCGATGATAGATGAGGCCACCCAAGGTTGGGTGTTGAAGAATTCTAAATGGCGTTTTAATGCTGCCGCTTGATCTTCTTTTTTGCTGTAAAGACGTTTAATGGCTGGGATCATCGATACACAGAAACCCATTGCTTGCATACGTTCAAAGTTGAAGGAACCTAGCAAGAAAGTTGAACGCCAGTAAGTGCTACGAATATCGCCTTTTGTTAATGATTTTTTAGTTTGTTCAGTCATAATTTCTTCCTTATAGTCCTTCAAGTTCATCATCAGCTAATTCACGTTTTGCAACTGCTTGAGGTGCAGTAGATTGATGGAAACGTGGGTTTAATTGAATGTAAATCATCGCTAAGCATGTGCCTAAAATACCGAGACCGACAAGGTTGTAATTGGTGAAAGAGGCGATTACGAAGCCTAGGAAGAAGAATGGCATTAATGCGCCTGCACGCATCATATTGATTACCATTGCATAACCTACGACCACGATAAAGCCACCAGCGATTTGTAAACCACGAGTGACCACTTCTGGAATCGCGTTCAATGCTTCAGTCACCGTATCAGTACCTGCCACTAACGCAACGAAGAAGGTTGGAATTGCCACACGTAAGGCTTGTAATGCAAGACCGCTAAAGTGACAGAATTCAATGCCACGGAAGTTCGCTTTTGCGGCAAAATCATCGGCTTTGTGTTGAAGGAAGATGGTTAAAGTACGCACGAAGATGGTTAATACTTGACCTGCTGCCGCTACCGGAATCGCAATCGCTAATGCGCTACCTTTATCTTGACCGCCTTTAATGACGAGGATAGTCGCAATCACACTGGCTAATGCCGCATCTGGCGCCATTGCTGCACCCACGTTCATCCAGCCTAATGCCACTAATTCAAGGGTACCACCGACAATAATACCGGTTTCTAAGTCCCCTAATACTAAGCCGATTAGGGTACAAGCAACTAAAGGACGATGGGTTTGACGTTCGTCCAATACACTCCCCATACCGCAAATGGCGGCAACGAGCGTGACTAAAATAATTTCCATTGTTGTCATAATGAATTGTCCTCGTAATTAAAATTGAATCGCATCAAGCTCTTTGTGTGTGAGCATTGATTTCGGGCTGCTCGCCACTTGTTGTAAGCTTAATTCCACGCCTTTATCTAAAAGCTGTTTAAATGCTGCTACATCTGTTGGGTTGACGGCAACAGCTTGAGAAATAAGTTTATCGCCTTCGCGATAGGTCATACCGCCCACATTGACCTTATCAATTTTCACGCCACCCTCGATTAAACGCAGGATGTCTGTTGGGTTGGTTACCAACCAAAGAATGTTTTTACCCGCATATTTCGGGTTGTGATACACCTTAATGGCTTTTTCCACTGGAATCACATAAGCTTTCAAATGTTCAGGGGCGATTTGGAGTAGTAAATCACGACGAAGCGCATCATTCGCCACATCATCATTTACTGCAAAAATGGCTTCACATTTCACTGCTTTCGCCCAAGAGGTCGCCACTTGACCGTGGATTAAACGGCTATCAATACGCAATAAGGAAATGTTCATATTGCCAGAAAGTGCGGTTGGATTTGGAGAGGTTTTTGGTACTTCAGCTGGCTTAGCAGCGGGCGTTGGAGCAGGCTTGCTTTCTTTAGGTTGACGGAAGGATTTCACGGCAGCGACCCCGACTTCTTTCGCGGTTTCTACCAATTCATCTAAGCTGGCGCCATCTTTGGCATCGAGCACTTCTAGCAACATCGGTAGATTAATGCCGGTAACGATATCGGTATTATCCCTTTCACTGGCGACTCGGCTTGCCGCGTTGTATGGGCTGCCACCAAATAAATCGACCAGAAAGAGCACCGGTTCATTTTCAGGCAGCGTGGCAATAATCGCATTGTATTTCTCGATTAAATGCTCACCGCCTTCACCCGGTAAGAAAGTCACGACATGGCAGTTTTCATCTTCGCCATACACCATAGCGGCGGAATTGACGATTTCTTCAGAAAACTTACCGTGCGTTGCAACGATAATGTGGGTCATGGATATTCCTCCCATTGAGTTGATAAAATCAGTCTATTTTGCTTTCAATGCTTATTACGCAAACGTTTGCTTCAAATGGAGTTAAGTGTATTGATTTGAAGATTACCGTCAAATAAAGAATAGTCAAATAGTGATCGAGATCAAATAAACAGGTAAGATGACTTACAACTTTTGAGGTATTTATGAATGAAATGCAAAGTGCGGTAGGTTTTTTGATTATTTTTCAGAATAGAAAGCATTTCGCGACAAGACAAATACGAAAAGGTTAAAATAAGCCAAATTTTCTGTTGGGAGTTTCGATGTTTTTTGTTTATCTCATTATCGCCTTAGCGGCAGGTGTCGCACTCGCGACGCAATCAGCCATTAATACGCAATTGGCGAAAGCCATGAGTGGCGAAGCGGTGATTGCGACCTTTATTTCTTTTGCAGTGGGAACGATCGTTCTCTTTTTTATTGCTTGGGTAAAAACCGATTTATGGGGCAATTTATCAACCGTCCCTTCACAACCTTGGTGGAAATTAATTGGTGGGATACTCGGTGCAGTTGTCGTGTTCACAACGGTTTTACTTGCACCTAAGCTAGGCATTACTGCGATGTTATTTTTTATCATCGTCGGACAATTAATTACTGCAGCCACTATTGATCATTTCGGTCTTATTGGAATGCCGATCCGAGAAGTGAACATCACAAAATTTATCGGCTTAATTATTGTCGCCTTTGGATTGGTGTTTTATTTCTTTGGGGATAAGTTGGTTGAGCTATTTGGGGCAAGATAGGATAGAATACGCCTCTATTGATTAATCGCGTAATTGGGGAAACTATGCGAAAGCGTTGCCTGTGGGCTTTGATTATTTTGTTGCTCTTGATCGTAGTAGGCATCGGCTTAGTGCGCGTTTTTGCGACACCGAAACGTGTGGAACAACTTGCAAATCATTTTTTAGCTCCCCATTATCACATTGAATTAGCTGATGACTGGCAATGGAAAACGACAGGTTTATTGCTGCCTGAGCTAAAAGTGAAAACAGATCAATGTACCCTCGTAAACCTCAATGATGCGCAACTCACTTGGTGGAATACGCATAGTCTTGATATTGAAAAGGCGAGCTTGGATTATGATTGTTTAACTCATTTACCAAGCGATAATGCTGAAAAAACACCGCCAAATTTGACCGCACTTTGGGCAGCATTGCCGATTTCCCACGTAAAGGTTAAACACTTTCAATTAACAAATACCTATGCACTGAAACAAGCCGCATTGCAGCCTTTTTTATCGGCTGATTGGGCGTTAGATGCCAACTATAATGGCAACCAATTAGCGCTTGAAGCTCAAGCCAATAATGATGGGCTTGAGCTGCATCATCAATCCACTGTTATGCCGCGAGATGGGATCTTCCAATGGACGGGCAATACCGATATCAAACAATCAGGCGATAAAACCTATGATCTTCAGTTCACTGCGAATTTTGATCCTGATCTTTCTCAACTTCCTCAACAAGGAAATGTTTTATTCAATTGGAATAACCCAGAACTAGCCGTCACAAAAGGCGAGGCAAAAGTGTCGTGGCAAGGTGCGGATGGTCAATTAAATGTTCAAGATTTAACAGCAAATTCGCCGTTGTTGGATGTGCCTTTTGTGTTCACCAAAGACGGTTTGGATATTTCATGGGGGAAATTTTATTGGACTTTCGACAGCTATCAACCGATTAAAGGCTTCCTTGGGTTATCTATTCACCGTGCGGCAGAAGGCTTATTGCCGTTAAGCATTGATATGAACGTGATCTTGCAAACCTTTGGCGAAATGGGCAAAGGGGAGATCGTGATTTCAGGTAAAAATGGCGAAATCGGTGGTGGTGATGATAATAATGAATTGGACTTTGAGCTGAAAACCCGCGGGGATTTACGTTATAACTCGACTGTGGCACTCACCAATTTAACTTATCATCTAGGTGGGATTTTTACGCATCCAGTGGTGTATTTTTATCCTGGCTCCGTCTTTAAAATGGATACTGTGCAACCCGATACCAAATTGCATGTTCGTTTGCCGTTAGATGACATCATCATTGGGCGTTATGGCTTAGAAGGGCGTTTGCAGGCAACGTTGAATGGCACAACCCCGCAGTTTGAAAATCTCAATTTAAAATTAGACGGAAACGCTCATGAGTTTATTGCCGGTATTAAAACCGTGTTTGACTTCCGAGATGAAGAACATAAGTTACAGTCGGTGGAAAAACAAGCGACAAACCGTTGGGATTGGATTATCAATGGAAGTGCAAACTGGAAATCCTTAAATACGCCAGTCAAAATGGAAGGTAAAGGATTTTGGGAAGCCGATCATATTGAATTAAATCAACTTTCTGCTCATTCTAAAGAAGTCAAAATGAAAGAGGTAAAAATGGCGCCACTTTCATTGGAACTTAAGGATCGACTTCGCTGGGATTATGAAGAAGAACATATTCGAGGCTTGTTACAAGCGAAAACAGATTGGATTGAACTGGCTTATGGCGGTCGTTTTGTTTCGCCTGTTTTCGGCTTAGGCATTGATGGTAAGAGTATCAGTAACTTCAATTTTGCAGGTGATTTAAAGGCGGGCTCGCTTGGGCCTTTAGATGTTTTGGGTGTATATCAGAATAGTGCACTTTCAGGTGAAATAAGCTGGAAAGAACAATCCGCCAAAGTATTCCAATCACTCTTCCCACAAAAATGGAACTGGTTAATCCATGAGGGAAGCATCAAAGGACAGAGTAAATTCGTGATTAATACCAATGGCGTGAAAATGGGCGGGGAGCTGAACCTAAAAAACGGTAAAATCACCATGCCAGATGGTGAGATTTATGGCTTGAATATTCGTTTTCCAATGAATTATGAAAACGAGGCATTACAAGTGGCTTCGGGTAAACCGATCCATATTTCGACTAAAAATATTCGCTATGGAGCGCTTTCTGTCGCAAATGGGGAATTGGATTTATTCGGGCGCTATCCGAATACGATGAAAAATCCACTTATCTTAAAAAATGTGAAAGTTTCCTTATTTGATGGTGAATTGACGGTACCTCAGCTCACTTTCCCACAAAGTAAAATGGCGACACTTTCTTTTACCAATATTGATTTAGCCCAAGTGTTAGCTTTGGCACAATATAATCAAGTCACCTTAACCGGCCGTGCTAATGCGACCCTGCCATTTTGGCTCGGACATAAGGAATGTTTGATTTGTAATGGCACGTTGGAACAGGTGGGAAATGTGTCCATCAAATTAACGGATGAAATGGTGAAAGGGCTGAAAAAAGGTGGTTGGACAGAGAATATTTTGGTGGATTTATTAAAAGAAATGGAGTTGAAAAACTCCCATGCAGCGGTGACGCTCGATCCTAAAGGGCAAATGACGTTGCGTGCGAGTATCAGCGGGTTTAATCCAACCAAGCGAACCAATAATCCGATAACGTTAAATTATACGCACCAAGAAAATATGTTTGAATTGTGGAATATGATTGACTATGGCTCGCAATTTGAACAAAATCTGCAATATAAACTTTATAAGCAATTAGACAAGACAAATGATAAAACACCTTAAATTTCAACCGCACTTTTTTATTTTTGCGGCGATGTTTACACTTACAGCTTGCACACCAACCATTCAATTGGACACACCAAAGGAAGGCATCACCATTAATATGAACGTGGTAGTGGACCACAATATTAAAGTGGAAATGGATGAGAAATCCCAGAAAGCTGTGGGTGAAGTAGAACCTACGAAGAAATAATTGAATAAATTAAAAAGGCCATCTGAATGTTAGATTTCAGATGGCTTTTTTCTTTTAAAGCGCGGTTAGATTTCACAAAAATTTTACTTAAAATTTACTTCATTTACAGTTTATTATCTTTATATTTAGGCGTATGATGACTGTTAGTTTTACATAACCCCTAAATTTATTTAGGTAAATATATTATTTCTATTTAATAGGAGATTTAATGATGAAAAAATTACTCACAGCTGTACTTTCTGCAGCAGCGATTGCTGTACCTTTTTTTGCTTCTGCGAATACTGCGCCACAAACAGAACAAAGCGCAGTACAACCAGAAAAAGCAAAAGGCGTTTGGATTGATGTACGTTCAGCTGAGGAATTTAATGCAGGTCATTTACAAGATGCGGTGAATATTCCGCACGATCAAATCCTTGCACGTATTCAAGCGGTTAGCCCAGATAAAAATGCACCGATCAACCTTTACTGCCGTAGCGGTCGCCGTGCCGAAGCCGCACTCACTGAGTTGAAAAATGCAGGCTATACCAATGTCACCAATCATGGTGGTTATGAAGATTTGGTTAAAAAAGGTTTGAAGTAAACAACATATTATTTAAAGCAAAATCCCCTAGATTAAGCATTTAGGGGATTTTTATATCAACTATTAGTATAAAAGATAAGAGCAAAAAACAGTAAGCTATGATTTATTAAAGTTTCAGGCTGCTGAAAAATGATTTCTAGAACAGCCTTTAGGTTTGCTAGAAAATTATATGAAATATCCCCAATACTCAGCATGTTTATTTCTGTAACAATTCCATATCCCTACATTCTCTGGTTTTTGTCTTTCCTTGGAATAAGTTATTAACAATCTTTGTTTAGCACGAGATACTCCCACAAAGAATGCACAACGTTCAGCATCTTTATTTCCCCAAAATGTTTCATTTTCTACAGCCAACATAATAACAGAATGAAATTCCAATCCCTTACTCTTATGGATAGTCATAATCCTAATAGCCTGATCATCTAGAAAGGATTTTAGCACCTTAATTAAATCAGATTCTTTTTCTAGTAATTCTTGAATTTTCGTTATTGTTAACTTTACAAGTTCTTTTAATCTAGATTCTGATTCATAATCGGGAGATAGTGCGGTTATTGTTTCAATACTAAGTTGCTTTAGAAAAGAGCTTATAACTTGTCTCCAGCAAGAAAACTTTCCTGATAGTTTTTCAGATTTTTTAATAATTTTCTTTTGGTTAAAAATAAAATCTTGAAGATCGTATCGTTTACTAAATTCTAATTCCTCGTCATCCACAAATGGTAGTATTTGTTCTTGTAATCGTGACCAAGATTGAGGCTCTCTATCTCCGTAAAAATAAAGAAGATAATCAATAATTAACTTTGTTATTGGTTCTGTAGATATATCCTGCAATTGCTGTTCATTACGATAAGAAATATTTTTTTCTTCAAGATTTTTCATAATAACTGCAGCATATGATTCAGCTTGTTTAGATACTAATATTGCAATTTCATGTAATGGGATTTTTTCATTGGATATCCATTCGCTAATACGTTCTACTATGCTTTCAGCCTCCTCAATATCATTTTTAAATTCACAAAGTAAAATTTCTCCTTCATCGCCTCTCAATAACTCTTCAGGCATAACAGAATTAGGTTCAAGATTTTGAATAATTTTGTTTTGTAACCTTAATAGGCAAGGTTTAGATCTGAAATTACGATACATATTTAGCGGTTCAGCTGAAAAGTCTTGAGCAAATGTTTCAAAAATTCCTTCCAACGCACCAGCCCAGCCCATAATTTTTTGCTTCGTATCTCCTACGGCAGTTAATCTAGCTGAAGTTCCCTGAAAAGCTAGTTTAATTAATTCATATTGAAGGTTAGTACAATCTTGGAACTCGTCTAAAAATACATCTGAATAAGTTTGTCGTATAACGTTTCTTGCTATGTTTGAAGTTTTTAAAATTTCAATAGCCAAAGGGACAAGATCGTTAAATGTAATTTGTGTTCCTGTGATTTTCCTATCACCAATAGAATAATTTTCTGGCAATGCGTTTTCGCCGGTTAATACTATTCTAAATCTATCAATAATGCGTTTAGCAAATGCATGAAAAGTATAACTATCAAAACGAGAAGCTAAATCAGAACCACATCGGCGTTTAACACGCTCTTTTAAATTCGTGCTTGAATCTACTTTAAAAGAAATTGCAAGAATTCGCTTTGGATAACGGCACGTACCTGTACGAAAAAGAAAATCAGCTCTTTGAGCTAGCATTTCAGTTTTTCCCGCACCAGGACCTGCGGTCAATGCTAAGCATTTTTCTTGCTCTTTTGCAGCTTTCATAGCATTAGGTTCTAGCGTTAATCCATCTGCAGGTAGCCATTGTTCAGCTGAAATCATTCTGGAACCCCCAATAATTTAGTTTTCACAGCATCCGCCAAACGAGAAAGAGATTCTGGCATGTTATTTAACAATTCTTCATCAGTTAAATCAGCAAGTGCCTGAATATGATTTACCGGCTTACTACCTAATTTAAATAATTTACGATAGCTAGAAAAAAGTTTTCTTTCTTCTTCGGTATATTGTTCAGGATTATGATGGCTTTCACCTAAAACAGATTCAACAAGAGATTGACTAGGTAAGGTATCATTGTTTTTTATCTTAAATTTATTAGGGAATGCTTTTAACATGGAGAAATCTAGATCCATTGGACAAGAGTAGAATATCCCTCTTTTCTCCAATTCATCTAAATAATTTTTATATTCTAATATAGGGTATTCACTGTTATTCCATTCAGGTATCCAATGATCATTAGAAAGAATATGTTCTGGACTAAATATTTTTAATTGATCATTAGCATATTTAATCCTACCCCATCCTCCACCAAATCTAGCAACATCAAGATCCAATAAAGTTATGTGAGGAATTTCTAATTGATAGAGTAATCTCCAAAAATGATTAACATGTCGTCCACCAAGTGGAGCAATCGTAATAGCTGATGAATCAACTGGAATCCCTTTAGCACTTAAAATCCGAGGCAATACAATTTCTTCACTATCTCCTTCTCCTAATACAACTAAACGTGAAAAATAAATTTCAGGGAATGCCTGAATTGCTTCTCGAACAAATTTATGTGCATCATCTGATTTATCTGGTAAACAAATCATTCTAATTATTGTTGTTCTAAAGCTATTTAAACGTAGATAACGAATATGTTCAGGGAAAACTCTGCGTAACATTGCAGGCGCATGAGTTGCAATGATAGCTTGAGCATCATTATGCTGTGTCGTTTGTTTCAACGCTTCTATTACTCTCCCTAAGTAATGAGGAGATAAACTATTTTCAGGTTCTTCTAACGCAATTAAGGTAAAGATAGGGGGGCGTAGTTTTTCAATATCAAAAGAGCTATTTTCATTATTTCTAACAGAATGGTAGATTGACTGCGATGTTAAAACTAATGATAGGTATAACATGGATTTTTGCCCATCACTTAAGCGAGAAAAATCGACAATATCTTCATTATGACCAGGTGTAAATGAAACAGACATATGGCGCAAGATATTTTCAATTTCAGAATGAGCAAAAGAAACTTTAGGCTCTTTAAAATAGCTTCCTTTATGAACAATTTCCCAAGTCTTTTTCAAAGCCTCACTTATAGTTTGAACGGATATATTATTTTCAAGACAAGTGTTTATTTGTTCTGTTAGAGTTCGCACATTTTCAGACTCATTTTTCCAATTTACTGCCCGTAATAGTCGACCTAATAAAGCATTTGTATTATAGGCTATATGATCTGATGGGTTTCTTTGAGCAGGTAGATAATGTAGTTGGATGAGGCTTCGATCAGCTTTAGAAACTGATTGTGTTGTTTTTCCATCCTGGGTTAAAACATATTCAAATTTTTCTTCAATTTCTCCAATAAAATCCATTGTTGCGGTTAAACGAAAACGTACACGGGGCAAACCTGTAACCCCATCTAACCTCATATGATTAAAGAAAGGGGCTACAGTTGAATTATCCTCATCATCTGTTGCTTCAGGAAAAGTAAAATCAGCTTCAATACATAGCGTTCTTTGATCTGGGGGAGAAGATTCATTCTGTGGAATATGGAAATCAGTTCGCTTAACTCGACGCAAGGATGAATCAAAAGCAAATAATCTGCATAGTGCTTGTAAAACAGCTGTCTTCCCTGAACCATTTGGACCAATTAGATAGGTAATTTCTTCTAATGTAAATTCTGTTGGTTCTTTACCAAAACTTTGAAAATTAGTAATTTTTATCGAATGTAATTTCATATTGTCTCCTTATTTCTGAAAAATGATTTATTATAATATATTTATTTTAATTAATGCGTTATTGTAATATCTTTGTTGTTCAAATCAATTGTCTAACCCACTTTAATATTCTTCTTTTAGTGTAGGTCAGCAATTTAATCTTCCATTTAAAAGTGCAGAACAACCGGAAAAAGCAAAAGGCGTTTGGATTGATGTGCGTTCTGCTGAGGAGTTTAATGCTGGTCATTTACAAGGTGCGGTGAATATTCCTCACGATAAAATCATTGAAGGTGTTAAAGCGATTGGCTCAGATAAAGATGCACCGATCAACCTTTACTGTCGTAGTGGTCGCCGTGCCGAAGCCGCACTCACTGAGTTGAAAAATGCAGGCTATACCAATGTAACCAACCATGGTGGTTATGAAGATTTGGTAAAAAAAGGTTTGAAATAAACAACGTATCATTTAACGTAGAAATCCCCTAGATTAAGCATTTAGGGGATTTTTATTATAAAGTGCGG
>JAGZXE010000149.1:0-2642 GCA_018378615.1 Parahaemophilus parainfluenzae | reverse complement strand
ATTACAGCGGTGCAGATGTGGTGACTTTCTCTTTCGACCATCAAAAAGCACGTATGGATAAAGGCGATATCAAGAAAAAAGATATCATCTTTAACTATCGTTATGCAGGCGGTGATGTTACCGTTTATGAAATGACCGGTAAACAATTGAAAGAATATATGGAATGGTCAGCGAACTACTTCGATACTATTCAACCGGGTGATACCGAATACCGTTACAATGCGGAACGTAAAAAATCAAAATATGTGACTTACGACATTTTCGGTGGCGTAAATTACAAAATTGACTTACGTAATCCACAAGGTAGTAAAATCGTTGGTTTAACCCTTGCTGACGGCAAACCGGTCACTGATGATATGAAATTAAAAGTGGGTATGAACTCATATCGTTTCGCTCAATTAAACGGCAAAGGTGGTATTTGGGAAGGCCAACAAATTCCAGTTCTTTGGGAATCTAAAGTGGCAATGGGCCGTGAAAAAGGCACGATCCAAAATATGATGATCGATTACATCACGAATGTGAAAAAAGGCAAAATTGATGGTCTATCTCACAATCGTTGGGAAATCATTGGATTAAACTAATCAGCCCTTTTTAAATACGATAAAAACCAACCGCACTTTGAGGTAATTGAATCAAGTGCGGTTATTTTTTTCTTTGTTTTCAGCTAAAACTTGTAAATAATCAAGGTAAAATTTAGCCTAACGTAGTAAACTACAAGCACTTTTATCCTTTAGGAGATGACAAATGAAACCTTATTTAATCGCCCCTTCTATTCTTTCTGCAGATCTTGCTCGTCTTGGTGATGATGTGCAAAACGTGTTGAATGCCGGTGCGGATGTGATTCATTTTGATGTAATGGATAATCACTATGTGCCAAATTTAACCTTTGGCCCAGCCGTGTGTAAAGCTTTGCGTGATTATGGCATTAAGGCACCCATTGACGTGCATTTGATGGTAAAACCGGTCGATCATATTATTCCTGATTTTGCCAAAGCGGGTGCGGATTATATTACATTTCATCCTGAAGCCAGTGAACATATTGACCGCTCGTTACAGCTCATTCGTGATCACGGCTGTAAAGCGGGTTTAGTGTTTAATCCTGCCACACCATTAAGTTATTTGGATTATGTATTAGATAAGGTGGATGTGATTTTGTTAATGTCCGTGAATCCAGGATTTGGTGGACAATCTTTTTTACCTTCAACATTGAAAAAATTACAACAGGCACGTCGTCTGATTGATGAAAGTGGTTTAGATATCCGTTTAGAAGTTGATGGTGGGGTAAAAGTGGATAATATTGCAGAAATCGCCGCAGCCGGTGCCGATATGTTTGTGGCAGGCTCAGCGATTTTTGGTAAACCAGATTATAAACAAATCATTGATCAAATGCGCGCACAGTTAGCTTCAGTTAAATAGATGGTAGTAAGAATGAAGACTCAATTTAAAGTTATCGGTTTTGATTTAGACGGTACGCTTGTGAATAGCTTGCCAGATTTAGCGTTGTCTGTGAATTCTGCTTTAGCAGATTTTGGGTTACCTCAAGCACCAGAAGAGTTAGTGTTAACTTGGATTGGTAATGGGGCACCAGTATTGATTGCACGAGCTTTAGAATGGGCAAAAGAGCAAACAGGTAAAGACTTTTCAGATGCAGAAATGGAGCAAGTGAAAGAGCGTTTTAACGTGTATTACGCGGAGAACCTTTGTAATGTGAGCCGCTTGTATCCAAATGTAAAAGAAACATTGGAAACCTTAAAGGCTCGTGGTTATACCTTGGCCGTAGTAACAAATAAACCAACTCGTCACGTTCAGCCAGTATTAGCGGCATTTGGCATCGATCATTTATTCAGTGAGATGCTTGGTGGACAGTCATTACCTGCGATTAAACCACATCCAGGCCCATTGTATTATTTATGTGGTAAATTTGGCGTAGAACCTCGCCAAGTGTTATTTGTAGGTGACTCTCGAAATGATATTCTCGCGGCACATTCAGCTGGTTGTCCGGTTGTGGGATTAACTTACGGATACAACTACAATATCCCAATTGCGGAATCAAACCCTGATTGGGTATTTGATGACTTTGCGAAGTTATTAGAGATTCTTTAATTCATGTTAAAAAGGAGATTGAGGCATCCACTTCAATCTCCTTTTTTATTATTGATTAGTAATTGCTTGCAGTATTACCAAAAGTACCCGTTACAATGGCAATCCCTGCGCTTGTACCAATTCGTGTCGCACCTGCTTCAATCATGGCTAGTGCGGTTTGAGTATCACGAATACCGCCAGAGGCTTTCACGCCAATGTTACCTACCGTTTTCTTCATTAATGCCACATCTTCTACGGTTGCGCCGCCTTTATTGAAACCGGTTGAGGTTTTAACGAATGCCACACCCAACGCTTTACAGATTTCACAGGCTTTCACAATTTCTTCTTTGGTGAGTAAGCAGGTTTCCAAAATCACTTTAAGTGGCACGCTATGACAAGCGGTTAATACAGCTTGAATATCGTCTTTTACGGCATCCCATTTATTTGATTTAATCAAGCCAACATTAATTACCATATCGATTTCACCCGCCCCAGCTTTGATGGCTTCTTGGGTTTCAAACGCTTTGACTGAGGATAAGTTGGCACCAAGTGGGAAACCA
>JAGZXE010000006.1:0-22219 GCA_018378615.1 Parahaemophilus parainfluenzae | reverse complement strand
AAATGGCGTACTGTAAGCTTCTCGATATTCAAAACTGACAACTTTGAAGGTATTGGGTGGTAAATTACCCGCTTGTAAGGTGAATTGTAAACCGCTTGGGCTTTTATTTAGGAAGGAGGGTATTGCATCAAGTCCTCCTCCAAGACTACTTGGTAAGGATGTAGCTAAACTAGATGCTGAAGACGATGACAATCCTTTGCCTGACTCAACAATTCCGGGAGATGATATGGCTTGTTGATGCGCACTGGTTTTTAATGTTTGTATTTTTTTAAGCCAGCTTCACCTAAAGATTTGGCTTTCTCAATTTGAGAAAGCCTTTTTTGTATTTTTTCCGTTTTTTGAACAACCTTATTGGCTCCAGTTAGCTCCCCCAATGAACTGACTTGTTGACTCAAATCGGCCGCACTTGTTAAGGTTTTATCTAGTATTGATTTAGTCATTGTTTATCCCGTATTTTATAGTAATAAGATGGCCGTTTGGCCATCTTATAATTATTCATATTTTTTACGATTTATTAGTACAACGTTTCTTGTAACTTAAATCTACGGAACATATCCGATGAGAATGGGTTATCCGATGAATCGACATAGACTCGATAGGTTGCATAGCCACCATCTACATCATATCGAATATCAAATGCACCATCTTTATTACTGATAATTTTACCCGAATTAAATAATTTAATTTGAGCCCAAGGACCACGGAAAGAAATACTACGCGGTGATGTATTCACTTTATTTGGAACCAACGTTAGTTTACTTTCCACTGCAACATTCATAGAGTTAGGCCAAACTACATTTACTCGTTTTTTATTACCATGTGTAAAATCAATGATTTGTCCATCTAAATTAAGAACACTTCGTCTCTTATTTGCAGCTAAACTAACCGGCTCAACAATATATTGCGCTCCTAATCCATTTTCACTGCTAAAGAAAGTATCTCTAATTCGTTGAGCTAACTCAAATTGCTCTATTACATCTTCTCTTAAGAATGATTTACCTTCCTCTGAATCATCCATGATGTCATTATCAATGAAAGCACTTAAATATTTATTATAGAATCCATCTATAATTCCATCTGGAGCAAAGAATCGATCAAAATCACTAATTGCTACTTCTTGTGATGCAGATGGAGCAAATGGATAACGCCCTTCAATCGTCGCTTTATATGGTTTCACAACTTTATTATTCCATTCAACTTCTAAAGCAATAACTGCAGATTTTAACACTGCTTTCCATGCATTATCCGCAATCTGTTCTAACCAACGACCTAACGGCTCAGGAACCGTTTTGGCTAACTGCTGTAATTCAATAATCGGATCCGTTGATTGTTGATCAAATCTCATTTGCACAGCTCTCAATGCAGCTTTTCCTTTTTCTGGAGAGTTCTGTATTGCAAGCAGATAGCGATGTAAATTAGATAAAGAAGGGTATACATTTTGTAATATACTGTCTCTTCCATCATCTTGAGTTAAAATATTTTTCTCATTAACAAAGTTATTTGATATTTGATTTCTTAACACAAACTCTGGTGAAGCTAACAATGATTCTAATGCTTTGCCTTCAACCCCGTTTGGAGCTGATGCAGGAGAAGTATTAGTATTTACCGTAGCAATCGCTCTCTTCATACTTTGCGAGCTTCCTGTTATTCGTTCAATTGCTTTAACTGCCTGTGGAATATCCTCAAACCGTTTAATATCTAAGTTATCTAAAGCATTATTCCATGTTGCAATATACTCATTGACATATTGCTCTAATACCCTATTAGAAATTTCCTGGCGATCAGCATCACTATACTCAATATTAGATGATAAATTTAATACCCAACTATCAATGGCAGTTAATTTAATTAATTGAGAATCTCGTTTTACAAAATAATTAGTCAAGCCTTCCGTTGTAAAGAAACGAGGAATTCTCAATAATTCAGTATCAATTGCGCTAAATAAATCATCATAACCTGAACCAATTTCTTCACGATAATCTAAATCTGTAGGATAGACGCTTTTCGCATTACTTTTTAAATTTTGATACACACGCTCATAAATAGAAAGATTACTCAATTCTTTCTGGGCATTACGAATTGATAAGTCATAAGGTTTAAAGGCTTCTATCATTTCTTGATTGCCCTGCTTACGTCCTGCATACCAATCGGTATTCTTTAGTGCGTAATCTAAATGAGAAAGTAAATTTGCTTGGAGCTGACTCTGACCTCTAAATACATTGCTCCAATATTTACGCATAAAATCCTCAACGACTTGATCAGAACGACCACTCTTATCATCAAGCATTCTCATTACACGTAAGATTTCTAGTTTTTCATTACTATTTTCTGGTGCATTATCTAATTCACGTTGTAATCCATTCATAATTGCAGGTAAAAAGCGGAACTGCAATAACTTCCAATAAGTAGAAGAAACATAAGGTCCCATTTTATTTCCCTGATATAAGCCCATATCAGTAAATATAGTTGAATTATCTTTATAATCACCATACTTCAAGACGGCATCACGTACAGGATTCAATAGAGGCAATTGTTTATCCCCTAAGTAGTCCTTTTCAGTCGAAACTGGTACGTTTTTAAATGCTTTTATTTGTTCTAATACAGCAACCCCAGCATCGTGATTTTGTTTGTAATAATACTGCCAGCCAAATAATATTCCTATAGCAGCAAGCCCACCCAAGATTAGTGAAGCTTTAAATGTTTTTTCATATGAAACTTTCCAGACTCTACTTTCTGAGGCAATATTCGGATAACTAAACAGTACATTTTCAAATAGTTCTTTACAGAAATAAGAATAAGAAACTTTATTTGACCACGTTGAATAAGTCTGTTGTCCAAGATAAAATTGCTCTGAAGATGACTGAACAAATAAATCATCAATACGTCCACTTTGTAAGGTTGATGTAAAATATACTCCTTTAGGGAAATAGCTTGATTTACCTATCGTTGCCAATAAATTTGTTAATAATTTAGACACATCTTCATAAGCGCCATTGACCTGACGAATAAAGCTAAAAACATTACCTCTTTGCTCTGATTGGACACTTAAAAGCATATCAGGCATAGCACTATTCATTTGTTGACACCAATTACCCCAAAATGTAGATAATTCATCTTGCCAATGTTCTCCCTTCCCTGAGAATGTTGTACCTAAAATGGCTTCTCTTTGCTCTTTTGTTAATTTGTCGTACATAACTTGGAAGCCAGATAATCTATCTAGCTTAGTCATCACAACATATATAGGTAATTCACTATTTACTTTATTGAAAATGTCTTGAAGACGCTGTTGTAGCATTTCTACATATGAATCTCTTTTTTCTTTGCTAGAAGTTAATAACTCATAAAAATCTACAGTCAAAATGATCCCGTTAAGGGGTTGTCTTTTACGTTGCTCAACGATCCAATCAAGCAAATTATTCCACAGCTTTGAATACAACTTAGGTTTATGTTCGACTTCCAACACTTGAGAAATAAGATTACTGTTTGGAGAAATAATAACTGCATCTCCATTAGTAAAAATAGAAAACTCAACTTGAGAAGTTGACTCCTCATCAGTCTCATAAAGCTCAACAAAATCAGCTCCCTTTGTTAACAAGCTAGTATTACCGCTCTCATCAGCACCCAAAGAGAGATACCATGGTAGTGCATAATGGTACTCTGGTACCTCTAAATATCGTTTGAAACGAACAACCCAACGATCTAGATAACGACGCTGAGCATCGATATCCTCTTGGACTGGGGAATGTTGATTTTTTTTATCTTCTTGTTGTCGTTTTTCTAGTTGATTTAAACGCTTACTCATTCGCCAAGCAATCCAAGAAATTGCAATGATAATCATCACTGCTGTTACAAGCCAACGACGAGTTAAAGTTTCCAGCGGTTTGTAATTATCAATAGAATAATCTGCCCCTTGCCACCAAATCCAAACAAGAGTAGCAATCCATAAAACAATCAGTAAAATTGGACCTGATAGTTTCAATCTTGATAATAGTGGTCTAAACGTTTGAAAAAATAACGGTAATTTCATTATCCATACCTTCCATATTAAGCGTTTTTCTCTTGCTTATCATGCAAAAGAGTAAATAGTGATGGCTCCCAATCTTTCACCATAATCGGTGAAATTGCTTGCTCTAAAGTAAAATATTGCTGTTTAGCTAAATTATGTAAACCTTCTTTTTCTAGCAACTCAATACTAGATAGTTGAGCATATATTTGTGATCGAAGATCCGTGTAAGATTGATCATTAATAAATTTTAACGTATTTAAAATACCCTGTTCTTTATAATAATCTCCAATCTGTTCATTCAACTGAATATCACTCACTAATGCTTGATTAATTTCATTGTTATCATACAGCCATGAAGAACATTCATCAGAAATAAATGGCGTTCCATCATTAAATTTTAATTGCTTTAATTCAGGTAAACGTTCTATAAACGATAACACTGATTCTTTAATTGCTTTTGCAACCTGTGGGCACGACATTCTCTCTGCAACCTTAGCTGACAAGTAGTGTCCTTCAATCCAATATGGTGCAAGAGTTAAACTATATTCAATCTCCTTCCAAACATCACTACTCAATGCTTTCTCAATTAAAACTTTATAATCATTAATTCGATCTTGAGAAACAGCAGCCAGTTGAGTTCGATCATTTTCTGCTAATGGTGCAACTGTAATTAGACTCCAAATAGCAAAACGTCTTAATTGATAACCAATTGGATTAGAAAAATCTCTTTCAATGAGATGATCAGCTACCTTAAGCAGTGTATTCTTCCAAGCACGATCATTACTTGCATCAATAGATACCGGTTCAACGATTGATTTTATTACTTCTTTTTCACTCGAAATCATTCCTAAATCTAAGTCAGAACTACTATGCTTAGATTCGATTATTGGTTTTTTGCCTGAATTTGATTCTTTAACCTCAGGAGCACCACTTACAGTATCATTTTGATGAACTTGCTTATCTGTAAAAGCATAACGCAGTAGAAGTTGTTCAAGTTCCGCCTTAAGTTTCGCATTATCTTTCCAATATTCTATTAAACGCTCAAACTGTTGTTTTGCCTGCTCTTTCTCTAAACGCGAAGAATCTTGGCTAAAGTAAGATGCCATATTTTCAAAGCGTTTCAGAATTTGTTGTGTTAGTCTTTCTTTTCTTATTTTCTGCGATGGCGGTGATGTTTCCCAGTAATGTTCCACATAATCAGCAAATGATACTAAACCGATGAGTAACTCAGTCACTTTCCCAGAATGCTGCAATGTTCTCAGAAAATGAGCAAGAATACGAAGATCTTTACTCTTCGTGGATAATAGCTGAACAGCCAAATGTCGAAGGTGAGAAATATTTAGAGTTTGGTGCTCTAAGGAGCCCAATTTGACCATGTCACCATCAAGCTCAAGCCATTCTAGATCTTCATCAATATCAATCTCTGATTGAATAGGAGAAAGAATTTGTTCTTTCCAGGGATTATCAATTAATACTTCCATAAATTACCAATGACATGCAGTTTTTAGTGGTTTAATTTCATTTTCAAGATCTTCTATCTTGAAAACTAATTCATTAATTGCTGGAATATCAGAATTAAATCTTAGCGTTGATGATTTAAATAAACGCTGGATTTCACTGATTCCTTCAAGTCCTCTGCTTGCCTCTAATAAAAAGCCGTTCTCACGGAAAAACCAATGAGTTTTAAAACTTGTTTTATTGGTGATTACATCCAAATAAACATCCCTCTCATTAATTGGAGATGGCATTGCTATTTGTAAACGCGTAATATTATCAACACAACTAATCATTAATACTGGACGAGGACTTTTATGTCCTAAGGACGGTGTTGTAATAACTACGGTTGGATTATCTTCCGATTCTGTAATCTTTGTTAAAAAATTTAAAGAATCTGTCGTTCGAGTTTTTTCTTGTTCAATAGCTCTATTCCATGCTTTACCACCTTGAACCGATCTAACTTGAGAAAATACTCTATTATCGCCCCAAGCCTTATCATAGCAGTCAAGTCTCTCTAATTCAGATTTATGAGATCTACACTGTTCCATTTTAAGTAAAATATCACTTGATTGGTCTTGTTTTTTTAGATCCGCATAAGAAATATTAGAAAAAGCAGTCAAAAATAAAGGTATTGATAATATCTTTAAGCTAAATCGCATTCATTTTCCTCAACTTTCGCTACAAACTTATTATCTTTAATCATAAACTGAATTTTTTTAACCTCTTCGTTCTGCGACATTTTTTGTAACAGCAGTAACGAGACAGGTGGCAACATTTGTCCATCAATAATAGATTCTAATATTCGTGCACCATTCTCAGCTCTTGTTGCACGATTAAGAATTTCTTCCTTAACTTGTTCATCAATAATAATTTTAGCTTCAAAACGTCTTTCTAATAGATTAGATAGTTTTGTTAACTTACCATCAATAATGATTTTTAAAACCTCTCTAGGTAACGGAAGATAAGGTATTACTTCCATTCTTGCTAATAGTGCAGGTTTAAAGAATTCTGATAATTCAGGGTAAAGTTCATCATTTATTTTTTCAGGAGCATCTGCATTATCAACTATAGTTTGATAACCTAAATTTGATGTTAAAAAGAATACAATGTTTTTACAATCAATTATTCGCCCCTCTCCGTCAGCTAATTCACCTTTATCAAAGGCTTGATAAAACAAATTAAGTACATCCGGATGAGCTTTCTCAACTTCATCAAGCAATACAACAGAATATGGTTTTCGTCTAATTGCCTCTGTTAACACGCCCCCCTCTCCATATCCTACATATCCAGGAGGAGAACCAATTAAACGAGAAACAGTATGTTTTTCTTGGAATTCAGACATATTGATTGTTGTTAAATATTGTTTTCCACCAAACAATAAATCTGCAATTTGAATAACAGTTTCCGTCTTACCTACACCACTAGGTCCTACAAGTAAAAAAGCTCCTAAAGGACGCCCTGTACGTCTTAAATCAGCTCTAGCAGTCAACAAATGTTTATGGAGATGTTTTATTGCTAATTCTTGTCCTTTAATTTCCTTCGTCAAATAGCTTGGCAATTCTGTAATTACATTAAGTTCATTTTGAGATAATTTATCTAAAGGAACGCCAGTCCACTCAGCAATAACCGTTGCAATTTGTTTTTGAGTCACATGAGGAGAAACTAAAACTTGTGTTTTCTGTAATTTCTCTAATTCTCTACTCAAACTTGTAAGTTTAGCAATTTGTTTATTTTCTTCACTTGATAGTGAATTATTCTTATCCTCTTTATTAATCTCTGAATTAGATGAGCCTTTTTCTAATAAAGAGTGACGTAATTCAATAATTCGTCTAACAATTTCTTGCTGTTTCAGCCAATCTTTTCTTAATTTAGCTTCTGTCTTATCAATTTTCTTAAGCTCTTTTTTTAGCTCAGATAAGCGATCTTTATTCTGACTAAGGCCTAATAATAGTTCTCTATCAAGTAAAGCTATCTCCATCTCTATCTTATGTCTATTATTTGACAATTCAGATATTAATTTAGGCGGAGAAGTTAAATTAATTGAAACTCTAGCACAAGCTGTATCGAGTACATCGATCGCTTTATCTGGTAATTGACGTCCACTAAGGTATCTCTCACTTAGTTCAACTACAGAGATTAATGCATCCTCTTCAATTAAAACCTTGTGGGCTTCTTCATAAGTTGCTCTCAACCCTCTCATAATCACAATTGCATCATTAACAGAAGGTGATTCTAGTTTAACCAGTTGAAAACGTCTGGAGAGTGCAGCATCTTTTTCAAAATACTTTTTATATTCACTCCATGTTGTTGCAGCGATTGTCTTTAGCTCTCCTCTTGCTAAAGCTGGTTTTAATAAGTTAGAAACATCCAATCCACCGGATTGATTACCAGCACCAATAAGAGTATGTGCTTCATCAATAAAAAGAATAATCGGTTTAATTGACTCATTAACCTCTTTCATTATCCCTTTAAAACGCTTTTCAAACTCACCTTTTACAGCGGCTCCAGCTTGCAATGCACCGAGGTCCAAATTCATTAATTCGGTATTCAACATACTCTCAGGTACATTTTCAGATACAATTCTCAGAGCAAGTCCTTCGATTAATGCACTTTTACCCACACCCGCTTCTCCAACAACAATCGGATTATTTTTACGTCTACGAGATAATATATCTATCATTAGATCAATCTCTTTGTCTCGACATAAAACTGGGTCAATTTTTCCCTGTCTCGCTAACTCTGTTACATTTTGTGCATACATAGCTAACAAACTATCAGACTTAGTAACTACACTACTAGACTCTTTACTATGAGTCGTATTTTCTGTTTCGGCAGAGTTTATTAATTTAGCAACAAAATCTTGTTTTAATAGTTCTCGATTAATCGAAATTAAAATTTTTGCAGCCTGATTAGGAAGATATCGATATACAGAACCTAACAAAACATAAAGAATAATACCGCTTCTTAGTGTATTTAAATTGAATTCTGTTGAAGCCGTCAACCAACTATCTTGAAGCAATTCAACAAGTAAAGGAGAAAAAACCGGATAGTTTTGTTGTACATCTAATAGTCTCGTTTGTTCTGAATTTTCTTTTAATAACGTTTTCAGCTCATCTACATCTATTGATGCTTCGGATAATATAATTCGAATATCATTCAGAGGAGAAGATAAAAAGCTAAGCAATAAATTAGGTACAGTAATCTCAGCATACTGCTCATTCATACAAGTAGCCGCACACTCCTCTAAAATCTGCTTTGATATTGGATTTAACTTACTAACTAAAACAGGTAATTCAATTCTGATCATATATTACTCTTAACCTAATAGACTATTTAATTGGTCTAAAATACTTTGACTTTGGCGTCCCAAAACAAATGAATATATAAAATAAATAAATGCCAACACAATAAAGCCAATAAAGAAAATTTTCTTTAATGATTTTTTATTGAGCAATTTGTAGAAGTGTTTATTAGCGTCATGCTCTTGATAAATTACAATATTACTAGTATTGTAATTCCTAACGTTTAAAATTGCATCGTGCAACTTTTTGTATATTAGCTCAAACTCTCCTGAGTTTTGAGTTTCAACCTTATAACGACCTCTAAACCCTAAACTAAAACATATATAAATAAACTCTAATAAATCAATATAACGTTTAGGCTCTGCCAATAATTTATCTAATAAAATATAAACCTTCTCCCCCCCCCAAGTTTCATTATGAAAATAGGTTAAAAGAGATTGTTGGAACCAAGTGCTCTTAGTTCCCCATCCATGGCTTAAGGCAACTTCATCAATAAACGTACACAATACATAGCGGAAAGAAATGATCGTTCCTGACTCATAATTTCTTTCCTTTAATAATTGTTCAATAGACTGGATATCCTTTACAACTTGTTGATATAAATTTTCTGGCATAGCTTGATCAGTAATATGCTTCAACCTCATAACCATTCCCAATAATGGTGTTGCCGCATCAACAATAGGATTTATACTGTTTCCTCTTAACGATAGATGATAAGAGGGCAATGAATCATCCTGAAAAAGCTCTAATACTTCACTCATACTAACCTCTAATAGCCCATAACTGCATATCTAATTCAGGGAAATCACCTGCCACATGGAATGCGATTGAGTGGCTACGCTGTACATCAAGCCAATCATCACACCCTGTATCCAGATGGAAATAAGTATATCCCGCATGATATGGTAATTGTCTTGGCGCAGAGACGAGTGGTTTCAATTCAATTCCTGGCAATTGAACGCTAACTAACTGTCTAATTTTATCTGGTGTCGTAATTTTAATTTGATGGATAAATTGTTTACGCAAAATTTCCTCAGGAACCCTAGCCGATACAGCCAGAATAAACTCTGCTTTATACAATAAATCTTGGTCATTAATAACCGCACTTTTAACACCATAAGGATGAGATTCAAGTTGGATTGAAACTGCTTTTGGTGTTAATACTGTACTTAATGCAATTCGAAGTTGTTTAAATAATCTTTGAAAGCATAAAGTGAGATCAAAATGATCGTATCTGAGAAAATCTTTTGCTAATCTTGAAGCATCTGTAAATGTCATTAATTCTCCACATAGTTGAATTAATAACCTATACATATATTCAGGATGAATATGAGGATGAATGTTTAAATGTTTATAAAATGGATACTCTCGATTTAATAATTGCAACATTAAAAATTCAGCTACATCCGCAATTCCTTGCTGAGAAGGAGAGCCAAGACGAGATGATAAAGTCTCAGCTCTCTGCTCTAATGTGCTAGACAACTCAGTAACAAACCCTCTAAGTTCGTTTGAAGCAGT
Source organism: Parahaemophilus parainfluenzae (assembly GCA_018378615.1). Lineage (GTDB taxonomy): Bacteria > Pseudomonadota > Gammaproteobacteria > Enterobacterales > Pasteurellaceae > Haemophilus_D > Haemophilus_D parainfluenzae_X. The sequence goes on along the minus strand of JAGZXE010000006.1, from coordinate 11,896 downwards.
AATATCCATGCATGTAGGAATAAATTTCTCATCTAACACTAAGCGACCATCTGGCAACTTTTCTTTAATTCTGGTCATGTGTAAACAAGTATAAGCGCTTCTATCCTCGTGTCCCTGGAGTAATTTAGGAGATAGATGCGCTAGAAAAACATCTGTATTACTACCATTAAATGTATGAATATCTTTAATATCTTGTATATTTTCACTATATCGCGCTGCAACGTCATACTCAGTTTGAGTGTCAGTTTTCACTTCTGAAAAAACCATACTTGCATTAGGAAGCGCTAAATAAATATCATATGCTCCCAAATTATCTAAATTTTGAACATCTAATGCTGATGGCAGCAAATCCTGATGAGGTAATTCAAAGTATGTTCCATCTGGAAAAACGCCCGTTGCTGATAGCAAAGAAATTTTCCCAAGATTTAACATTTCTTGATTCAACTCTAGCTTTTGAAAACCAAAATTATAAGTATTATTAAACTTAGTTAACTGATTTCCAATTAAATAATCAATATGACGTTGTTGCTGTTGAAAGTGCTGCGGCTGAATAAACAACCCCTCCTTCCAAAGAACTCTATTTTGATTTCGCATATAATTACTCTTCGTCTTTTCTTACATCAACTTCTTTATCTTTCAGGTGAACTAAGACACTATATTTATGCCCAACACCACTAAGTTTAACAACTTTTTTCCATTCTGTTTCACCTGAGTCAGCATAGTATGCTACTACACCTAGATAATTATTATTTTTATCTAATTTAATTGGTGGTACAGCCTTAAATTGAGAAGGCAATAAAGTATAATCCTGATGATCGATATAATTTTTACCTAACACCTCTTTAATATCTTCTGTGCTCAGTTGCTCATAATAAGCAGATAACAATCTAGAATCCTCGCTTAAATACACAACTTTGACTTCAATTGGAGACGGTTGATTAGTTTCATTACGATTGATATCTGGTTCAGCTAATAAAGTTAAGTTTAATGTTGATGGCTGATCTAAAGGCCCCCCCACCGGAATCGTAGGATCTTTAATAATTTGCCCCATCTTAGATAGCGCCATTCCTGTATTCCCACAGGCTGTTGTTGACGCAATAGCGATTCCTAAAACTAAACATTTTAATGGTGAAAAGCGATTTACTAATAGCATTTATTGGTTTCCTTCTGTTTGTTTATCACGTAATGCTTTATCGTAAGCTTGAGAGTAAACCTCCCAAAATAATTTCTCAAAACCATATTGGCGTTTTGATGTTAATTCTTCATAATAATTTTTATACATATCCCAAGCCCAGGCATTATTTGAGGGCTTAACTTCATTACTACGGCGATAATTTTCAAAGCGTTTCAATAAAACATCTGGCGAAAAAGCATCTAAAATTGCTTTTAAAGCACTAATGATTGCAATTCTATTTGCCTCATTATGAATCAGCAAATTATGAAGACTTTCCTTAACTGCAGCAGGCGCAGCTAGGTGTACTGGACTTTTTTGGTCCCCAAATAAAACATCAATAGTAGACTCATAGTCCAAATTTAAACGAAGAGGATTATCTTCAATTGGTCTAAGATGCTTATCTGATAAGCTACTTTGTTCTTTTTGTAATGCTAGAAGACCTTCTATAGTAGCCTTTAATGTTTTACCCACTTCCTGTAAAAAATCATGAGTTTCTTGAGTGTCTAATAGCTCAATTTTTGTATCCATCTCTCTCATCAAAGGGGATATAGTGACATATGCATTTTCTGAAAACGGTGATAATTGTTTTTCCTCATTTTCAATCATAGGTAAATCAATATAGGATTGATTCATGTTTGAACTCCCACGTGAAGTAATATTTCTTTTATTTGATGGAATAAAATTCTCATCATCAACAGAAGTAATTAGTTTATTTGAATCTGGCTGTAATGCACGCAAAGGGTCATGAATAATAGAATCATCAATATTTTTAGTTTCTACACTCAAATCAAGCCCCCCTTTTTTAGCTTTCAAAATATCGTCTAAATGATCTTGACTTCCTGTAACGATATCTTCTAGTGATTTTGAATAATTACCACTCGTTATAGCTGATTTTTCAGCCACGGTAGCAAGTACCTTAAGTGAACCAAATTTAATTTGATCCTCATTTGCAAGCTTAATAAAACCAGACTTAGGCGTAAAAGACGCGCCATTAATAAACAATGGCTTATTGATTACTTGTAGGCAATAGCTACCATCTCTCCACTCTATGTGTGCTTGATTGATAGGAATATTTTTCTTTGTATCTTGAATAACCCAATGATTATTAGCTCCAGAACCAATGCTCCCACCATCTTGATTAAAACAATATTCTCTAGAAAAACCACTCTCAAGTTCTAATACATTTTTTACTGTTAATAATAAAACTAATTCTTTACTCATCATCACTCCCTCACACTGAGCTTTATATTTGGATTATTTTCAGGTTTTCCTAAAAAACTAATCCAGCCCAACATTGCATTTTTTTCATCTCCAAGCTTTATGCCAGTGACCTGTTTAGGTTTCATTTTTAATCTTAAATCCCAAGCAAATTGATCCTTTAAGATAAAAGAGACAAAATTAGATAAAATTTTATAATTAGAACCGTTGGGTAAAAAGGACAAAAATTGCTTCCTTGATAAATCGTTTAATTGTAATTCAAATTTACCTGAACGATCTTGTATTCTTGAACCTAATGTGAAATTATCCCCTAAACAACTTCTACCTTTTAATCCTGTCCCATTTTCCCTGGACATTATACCTAGGCGATTCTGCTGATCTTTTGGTATATCAACATACCTAAAAACCCATTCATCTAAAGAAACATCTTTAATTTCAAAACATTGAGATACTAGTCTACAAATAACATCTCTTGAACGACTAGAGTTTACTAGTGCTCCTAAATTAGCTAATAGTTTGCTAGCATCAATACCCAAGAATTCTCGAGTTTGTTTATGGTCAAGTCCAACTAATGAAAATAATTTATTAGAAAAAGAATCTGTGGCTCCATCTTTAAAATTAATATAATAACGATACTTTCTCCATATATGATGAAGAAAAAATATTAACCTATGATTAAACAAATTAATGAAATCAATTAATTTAGTTTCTTTATGTAAATATTCCGCAGCTAAATTTTCTAAGTAATATGTAGGTAAAGGCGATTGAGTTCCTTGTAAACCAAGAAAACTGACCTCTAATGTATATTTTCCTTTTTCACCAACAGATACATCGATAATATCTCTTGTTGGAAAGCCTAGTCCTGCATACGATGTAAATCGAATAATTTCTTTATCTGGTTGGATATTTAATGTATCACATATATCAACATTTTCTAACTTATGTAATATTTCTACCAATTGAAAAAAATTATATTTACGTAATACTATTTTATTTAATTCATCCATCTCTACATTAGGCTTTTCTGTCCTAGTTGAATAGGCCATTCAAAAACCTCCTGTGTTTCAATATTAACAATTTTTAATTTATGGAATGAATTAACACTTGAATAAAGAGAGAAAAAGTTAGAAAGAACACTTCCTAATAAAAATAATTCTCCCTCAGATTCAAAACCAGATTGGCTAACATATAAAGTTGACTGTAACCCTCTGATGGAAACACCTTTAAATAATCGATCTAAGGGGCTGGTTTCAATAGATTTTATTGCATCTAGCTTTTTTTGTGATATACGAGAATGTCTATGGCTATGCCAAGCTGGTAAATCATAAGTTTTTAGAATTTCTCTTAACGTATCAATATTTAATATAGATAAATAATTTAATGAAGAACTAGAAATAAGTTTCCACGTAAGTGTCCCATCCATAATAGGATGTAATGGTAAAGAGGGTCGAGTAATATTACTAAAGGTAAATGAAGACGGAGCATATCTTCCCCCAATACAAATATCACCTACCTTTAAAGAAGTTGGTAAATCACGATTTGTACACACCATATTAATAGATACACATTCGTTAGTATCAAGAATTAACTCTTCATCCCCTCTTACAAATGATATGTAATAATCAAATCCTGGAGAAAATAATGATGTCTTTGTCTTAGTTTTATAATAAAGAACAGTACGCCCTTTATGATATTCAAATTGATGTTGAAAACTCTCAAAAGGAACATAAATCCTTTCATTGCTATTAATTTTTCCTCTTTTATTTGATTGATTTTGAACAAAACTAGCAACCTTATTAATTGCAAAGGTCTCATACCATTCTGGATGCTGATGACTGCCTTTAATTAAATATTCGGATTTAGAGCCATCCAACACTATATTTTCGCTATCATGTTCAAATAAATTTATAGCTGGAACACAATGTAAACGTAACGCTGACTTTCGAACCTTTATATCAGATGGAAGAGGACGTGAAAAAGAAAAACGTAAGCTGAATTCATTACATAGCTGGTCAGAAGATAACTTATTAAAACCTACAATATCTAAAAAAGAAAAACTATCTGGATAGCAAAAATATTCATAAAGTACCCTATATGCTAAACTTGAATTAGGGGAATATGGCAAAACCGATTCTTCTTGCTTAAATCCTACCGGTGAAAAACCTACAGTTGGAAGCTGATAAGATTTATCACCAACAACAAGTTCAACCCCATCCAAATAATTATTTAACCACAAATATAATTGTTGATTCGTATAGTTATCTGCACCTAAGAAAAATTGTAATTTATTTAAATCTAATTCATTAACAGATAATTCATGATCTAATCTAAAATCAATGGAAATCACCGATTTATTATCAGTATTAAATAACTCAATATCTGAAATAGAAAATGGATTAAGCCATAAATCTCTGCAAGTTTGAAATGTGCATTGAAGAGCACCTTCATCAATTATATTGCTATGCTCATCCACATAAGAAGTTTCTATTGGTTTACTAAACAAATACATCCCTTTAGAAATTAACTCTTGCGACTTTGCAACATCTTCATTAGGATTAAACTCAATAATTGTCATGCTGGGAGTTGGGCGTAAATAATCTGGCCACAGCATATCAATCATACTATGAGTAAATTCAGGAAACTCATCTTCTATTTTGGCCTTTAAAGTTCCTGTTAAAAAAGCAAAACCTTCTAGTAAACGTTCTACGTCTGGATCAGAACTTTTTTCTGATAAAAAGTTAGAGATATGCGGTTTTTCAATGGAAATTTGTTTTCCTAATTCCCTTAAATAATCCAGCTCATCTCTAAAATATTTTTCTAAACTCATATAAACTACAAATCAGCCAAATCTAGATAATAATGTCGATCATTATCTAAGTGCAAATTAAACACTATAGGATGTCCAATATATTCAATAGACAAAATTGCTTTAATTCGAAAACGTAAACGTAAAGGTTCATCTTCATTAATCATTGGTTGAACATCTACATTTACAATTCTTGGTTCAAAATCAAGAATACATCTTTCTATAATTGATTTTACCCTTATAGATATATCTACTGTATCAATTGTCGCATCATTTAAATCAGCGATACCCAACTCAGGAGCACTCTGAGATGCTCCTGGATGAGTATTTAATATACATAAAAGATTATATTTAATTGATTGAACTAGCTCTTTCAAAGAGGAGTGTTTATACGAAACTCCATTTCCCTGAATCCGTTCAAATAGACTAGCAGCGCCATCTCTATCCCAGTTTAATAATGCTGCCATATTTTAATTTACTCCTTGTCTAAACGACCGACAAGTGATAATTCAAAATTAGAACCCATATATTTAAAATGAGGTCTAACTTTAATTGAAGATAAGAACCAACCTGGATCACCTTCTACATCAGAAACAGTAATCGAAGCACTACGGAAAGGTCTACGACTACGAACATCTGCAGGGGGATTTTCTTGATCAGCTACATACTGTTTCAACCAGGTGTTTAATTCTTTCTCTAAATCACCACGCTCTTTCCAAGAACCAATTTGTTCTCTTTGTAAAGTCTTTATATAATGTGCAATTCGAGTAATCATAAACGTGTAAGGTAACTGAGTACCTAATTTATAATTAGTTTCAGCAATTTTGCCCTCTTTCGTATTAGGAAATACTTTAGGTTTTTGAACTGAATTAGCGGAAAAGAATGCAGCATTATCACTACCTTTTCTCATTGTTAAAGCAATAAATCCTTCCTCAGCCAACTCAAATTCTCGACGGTCAGTAATTAGCACCTCTGTAGGAATTTTTGCGACTGTTTGTCCCATAGATTCATATAAATGCACAGGTAAATCATATACAGCCCCACCACTTTGAGGTCCAATAATATTAGCGCACCAACGATATTTAGCAAAACTATCTGTTAAACAAGAAGCGAGTAAAAATGCACTATTCCCCCATAAGTAATGCGAGTGCTTTTCGCTTACATTTTCTTCATAACCAAAACTCTTAACTGGGTTATCCATAACAGAATATGGTAATCGAACCAAGAAACGTGAAGCAGTTAAACCTAAACAACGAGAATCTTCTGATTCACGTAAAGCTCTCCATTTTGTGTAAACAGGGCTTTCAAATACTGATTTAAGGTCTTTAATTGCTGGTAGTTCAGTATAATCAGATATTCCAAAGAATTGTGGAGCAACAGAGGAGAGGAAAGGCGCATGAGACATTGCTCCAACAGCACTAACATACTGAAGTAATTTCATGTCTGGCGCTCTAGATGTGAATTCATAATTACCAATCACGGCCCCTATTGGCTCACCACCAAATTGACCATATCCTGATGAATAAACATGCTTATAGAAACCAGATTGAACAATTTCAGGTGCAAACTCAAAATCATCAAGTAATTCATCTTTAGTTGCATGCAAAATATTAATTTTAATGTTTTCACGGAAATCTGTTTTATCTACAAGTAATTTCAACGATCTCCAAGAGGATTCTAATTGTTGAAATTCACTATTATGTAAAATCTCATCTACTTGAATACTTAATTTTCTATCAATCTCAGCAATCATTCTATCAATTAATAGTTTATTAATTGGTTCTTCTTGACTATCTGTTGATAATATATTTGAGATAAATGCAGCAACACCTTGCTTTGCTACATCATACCCTTCACTATCGGAGGCTATACGCGTATGAGACATAATTTCATCTAACAAAGATGATTGCTCTTGAGAAGATGATTCTGTAATTACTTGTTCTACTGTTTTTGTCATGATTTATTCCTTTTTTCTCTAGTAAGTATATCTATTATTTTTTAGGACTTACTAAATTAAGCTCTTCTAATAGCTTCTCTCTTGATTCATCATTTTCTAATAATTCAGTCAATCGTGCTCGGAATGCTGGAACATTACCAAGAGGACCTTTAACCGCCGTTAGTGCCTCTCTAAGCTCTAAAAGTTTTTTTAATTCCGGAACTTTATTAACAATACTATCGGGAGAAAAATCATTAAGAGAATCAAACGATAAATCAACATTTAATTCATCATTATCTTTACCTGACAATTTATTTGGAACATTAATATTTAACTTAATATCCATTTCGCCCATAACTGAGGAGAAATTATTTTTATTAATAGAGACCATTGAACGCTCTTCTATTGAAGAATCATCAGCTCTTCCTTTCATATCACCAACAACAAGCAAATTTAATGGAAGTTCAACCTCTGCGGTCTGTCCTTCTGTTGCAGGAACATATTTAATATTAATTCGCTCTTTAGGTGCAACTGAGCCATCTTTAGTCTTAGACATAATTAAACCTACCTTAAAATTTCTAGTAAAGACAAACATATTGTCTATCTTAAGTTAACATAAATTTCTTTATCTTAAAATAAAAAAATTATTGTTTTTTCTGCCAAATTACTAGATACTTGTAGAAGGAGATTTGATTGAATCTAGAATTACTTGGATTCTTAGGAAGATGTCAATTAGATCTTCTTAACGAAAAATTATCACAGAAGAAACAACAGAGGACTATTATGCCAACTCCATGTTATGTATCTATTACAGGTAAAACTCAAGGCAATATTACAGCTGGCGCATTTACTGCTGATTCAGTCGGTAATATTTATGTTCAAGGTCATGAAGATCAAATGTTAGTTCAGGAAGTTAAGCATATTGTTAAAGTTCCTACCGATCCTCAATCAGGCCAACCATCCGGTCAACGTGCTCACCAACCACTAAAATTAACTGTTGCCCTCAATAAAGCTGTTCCATTACTTTATAATGCGCTAGCATCTGGTGAAATGCTTCCTAAAGTTGAGTTAAAATGGTACCGTACTTCTGTTGAAGGTAAACAAGAACATTACTTTACAACAACATTAGAAGATGCAACTATTGTGTCTATTGACTTAGTGATGCCACATTGCCAGGACCCAGATAAAAGAGAATTCACTCAGTTATTAGAGCTTTCTCTTGCTTATCGTAAAATTAATTGGGAACACGGCATTGCGGGCACATCAGGTTCTGATGACTGGAGATCTCCAATCGAAGCATAGTTATCGTTATATTTCCAATAAAGAATATTAGCTAACTATAGTAAAAAAGAAGAGTTGATTTTATTGATAGTAAAATCAACTCTTTTTTCTAACCATTAATATCTATTAATATTAAATCTTCCTTAAATAAGAGAAAATTTATCTTAATATTTAATCATGAAAATTAACAATTATTTGATTTTATTAATTTTTAATTAGTAAAATTACTAAAATTTCTATACTTTTACTATATTAAGTATAATTACGGCTACTTATCCATCTTAAACGCCATAAAAATACATAGAGCAGCATTATTCTGATACCATAAACTGCTCTCTTAATTGATGAAGCTGATCGCGTACTGCGGCCGCTTTTTCAAACTCAAGATCTTGAGCAAATTTATACATTTGTTGTTCCAATTTCTTAATTTGTTGTTGGAACTCTTTGGCGGATTTAGGAGCATTGTAAAGTGCGGTCGGTTCAGCTGCTGTTTTACCACGCTGTTTCGATTTGGCTTTTTGATTTGCACCTTGACCAATATCTAACAACTCGCCCACTTTCTTATTCAATGCCTGTGGAACAATGCCGTGCTCTTCATTGTATTTCATTTGTTTTTCACGACGGCGATTCGTTTCGGTAATGGCTTTTTCCATAGATTTAGTGATGCTATCGGCATACAAAATTGCTTTACCATTTAAGTTTCGAGCAGCACGGCCGATAGTTTGGATTAAAGAGCGCTCAGAACGCAAGAAACCTTCTTTATCCGCATCTAAAATCGCCACAAGAGAAACTTCAGGAATATCCAAGCCCTCACGTAACAAGTTGATACCAACCAATACATCAAACTCGCCTAAACGTAAATCACGAATAATCTCTACACGCTCAACGGTATCAATATCAGAATGCAAATAACTTACACGAATTCCATGTTCATCTAAGTAATCCGTTAAATCTTCCGCCATTTTCTTCGTTAGCGTCGTCACTAAAACACGCTCGTTTTTGTCCGCTCTTTGACGCGCTTCTGACAGCAAATCATCCACTTGAATAGATACCGGGCGAATTTCAATTTGTGGATCAAGTAAACCCGTTGGACGTACCACCTGATCGACAATTTCACTGCCTGATTTTTCCAACTCATAAGGGCCTGGTGTTGCGGAAACGTAAATCGTCTGCGGCGCTAAACGTTCAAACTCTTCAAAGCGTAATGGACGGTTATCCAATGCAGAAGGCAAACGGAAACCATATTCCACCAAGGTTTCTTTACGAGAACGGTCCCCACGATACATTCCACCAATTTGCGGTACAGTCACATGTGATTCATCAATAATCAAAATCGCATCAGACGGCATATAATCAAATAATGTCGGAGGCGGTTCGCCTTCATTTCGGCCAGAAAGATAGCGTGAATAGTTTTCGATGCCTGAGCAATAACCAAGCTCATTCATCATCTCAATATCAAATTGTGTACGCTGGGTAATGCGTTGCTCTTCCAACAATTTATGCTCTTTGATGAAATATTCACGGCGTTGAGCAAGCTCCACTTTGATTTTTTCAATAGCATCTAAAATACGTTCTCTCGGTGTCACATAGTGCGTTTTCGGATATACCGTAAAACGCGGAACTGCGCCAAAACTAGTCCCCGTTAAAGGATCAAATAAACTTAAACGTTCAATTTCATCATCAAATAATTCAATTCGTACCGCACGATCATCAGATTCTGCAGGGAAAATATCAATCACTTCACCGCGCACACGGAATGTACCACGCTGAAAGGCTTGATCATTTCTTGTATATTGCAATTCCGCTAACTTCGCTAAAATCTGACGTTGATTGATAATTGCACCTTGTTGTAAATGCAACATCATTTGTAAATAGCTATCTGGGTCCCCCAAACCATAAATCGCTGAAACAGATGCGACTACGATAGTATCTCGACGCTCCAAAAATGACTTCGTAGCTGAAAGACGCATCTGTTCAATCTGATCATTAATAGAAGCATCTTTCTCAGATCCCGTTACCCCGAGAAGGGTTTGATGCGCCAAACCATCCTCTAAATTTTCGACTAATTTTTCGATTGCTTGGGGTTGATCACCGGAAGGTTTAAAATCGGAATGAAGGATAAAAGGCTTAGTATTAATTTTCTCTGCCATAAGTGTGGTCAATTTTTTTACTGTTTTAGAAGTGTGGTTATTTTAACACATTTATTACTCCAAATTGAGCGATAAAAATCCAAGTTTTACACACACTTAGGCGTGTCAAGTCTTAAACACTTCAAAATTGAAAAATATTTTATTTTTTTTGCTGGACTTTATTTAACGTATTGATATTTAAACAAATATTACCGAATGGCTAATAGATGAGCAATTTGAGACAAAGCCAGTCTGCACCAGTGGTTGACCATTTTAAACAAAAACAATCCACAAAGTTATCCACAGGCTTTGTGGATAGCAAAAACGGTAAATTTTTTTGTAATTTTTTTCATTTTGAGTATTGACAAGCGACAGGTCGCTCATTAAAATGCGCGCCTATTCTTTGTAATACCAAATTTATTCCTCCTTAGTTCAGTCGGTAGAACGGTGGACTGTTAATCCATATGTCGCAGGTTCGAGTCCCGCAGGAGGAGCCAAATTTCTCTTTTGGTTTAGCTTTCGTTTGTCTCCTTTTACGAATCCTAAATTTGTAGCCAAAAGAATTTAAGCCCATCGTGTTGATGGGCTTTATTTTTATCTAATCTATACTGATTTGATGAATTATCAGGCTAATTTAATGATGAACGATCATCCATTAAATTATCACATTCCCAGCCGATATAGTCGCCTGAAAACTCCATAGCTAATTTTTCAAAGCGCTCTACCCACTCGAAGATCTCATTGCTGTCTAATGAAAGCTCTTGCTCCAATTTCACCATGAAATAAGGCTGTTCATCTTCTTCTGTTTGAATCGCTTGGCTTGAATATTTCAACGTGCTAAAAGATACTTTTCCAAGCGTTAGTTCATCCATAAAGGGAAACATTTTTTCTTCTTCATCAAAATGGAAAGTATGCTCAATCAAATAAGTATCACTTAAATTACGCCCTTTGCTGTTCAGCATGCTCAAAATCTCTTCCGTCGCATTTAATTTCATTTCCAATGGAGAAGCCAATAAGAAATCGAAATAGGTATCCCAATTGGGATCATCCTGCACATTGATTTCTGAGACAAAATCAAGCTGCTGAAGCGTTTCTTTAAGCAAAGCATCGTGTTCACAATAAAAATGCATTTTTGCCTGATGATTGCAAATAAAGTGCCCTGCAAAGAAAACATTCGGAAGTGCGGTCAATTGTGCAAGGATTTTAAAAAGACGGTTAATCAATTTTTCATATTCGTCTTCATTTGGTAAACCGTCCTCATCTCCCTGATAAGGCACGGTAAATTGCACAACCTTACTGAGATGTTTACCATGATAAACATCTAAATCTTCAATATTTGCGGTAAACACGGC
>JAGZXE010000148.1:0-3125 GCA_018378615.1 Parahaemophilus parainfluenzae | reverse complement strand
ACCTATTAAGACTTCAAAATTAAAAAATATTTTTAAAACAAGTCAATCAACAAGTGCCCACACAGATTGTCTGATATATTGTTAAAGAGCAAAAAATAACGACGCACTGGTTTTTCTTAAGATTCACAACAGCGCGTCGTTGTGTGGGGTGCATTATAGGGATTTTTTAAATCCACGCAAGCACTTTTTTAAAAAAATTTCATCGATAGATGATTTTTTAAACGCTAACACCTCGAAGTAATGCTATTCAACCTTTTTTAAGGTCCGCTTACAACGTCTAAACCCATTTGCAGAAAGCATTTCATTAAGTTTATTCAGGCCTCTTTCCTTCTCTTTTTCAGTATAAAACTCGCAATTACGATTCTCTAAAGCACCTCGAAGTCGCCAATAAAAAGCCTCCGTAGCCCCTATATCCGCTTTCTTCAAACGAACAATTGCATTTTCAGCGCCTATTTGCCGTAAGGTATCGACATTATCTATTCCTACTTTCTTTAGCGCTCTTTCATACTTTACAGATAAATTTGGTAAATCACGAATTCGTCCAATCTTAGATAATGCAGAATCTAATTTTTCCTTCCTTATTTGACTAATAGAAAGAATAAGCAAGTTTCTCATTAAAGCATTATCTTTTAAAATACTTTCAGTTAAAGCATAATAATCAGATAGCACAAAGCGTTTATTGAGTTCATTTGTTGCAAAAGGCTTACATCCTAATCCTTTTAGCTTTATCGAAAGCTCATGTTTTGCACGCAAGTAAATCTTATTGTTTGCCCAAATAGCAAACATATCTTTCTCTTTATGAAACAAGCCATATCCCGTAAATAGATTTTTACTTGTCACATCTCCAATGAGTTGATTTAACAAATTACATACTTTACTGATATGATCATTTGGGATTATGAGAGTTTTCATTTTAAAACTCCTCCTTATTAAGGGTTAATCACATACGACTAAACCAACAAGTACTTCTCAAAATAGTTATATCATAACCAATTAAATGTGACGAATATAAAATATCAATTTTGTGAGAAAGATCGCAAATTTAAAATTTATTTATTGATAAACAACAAGATAAATGGAAATAAGTTTATAGTTAAATATTTATTCCACTAAAAATTTTTCAAATTCCAGGAGTAAAAATGAAAATAGGACTCGTTCTTGAGGGCGGTGGTATGAGAGGTATGTTTACCGCAGGTGTCCTTGATGCACTGATGGAACAAAACATTCAAATAGATAAAATTATTGGCGTTTCTGCAGGTGCATTATTTGGCATAAATTATGCATCCAATCAAAAAGGAAGAGCGTTGAGATATAACCTGAAATATCTTAAAGATAAGCGTTACATGGGATTTTATAGCCTTTTTACAACAGGCAATATTGTCAATAAAGATTTCGCTTTCTATGATCTCCCTTTTAATCTTGATCCCTTTGATCAAGACGAATTCGAGAAATCTCACCTCGATTTTTATTTAACCGCCACAAACATCGCGAGCGGTAAAGCGGAGTATTTCAAAATCAAAGATGTTTTCAAAGAGATGGAATACTTCAGAGCAACTTCAGCTATGCCTTTTGTCTCAAAATTTGTAGAAATCAATGGACAAAAATACCTAGATGGCGGAATTGCCGATAGTATTCCATTTGAAAAAGCACAAGATCTTGGTTGCGATAAAATTATCGTTGTTTTAACCCAACCGATTGACTACCGTAAAACAAGATCATCTTCTTTTTTATTCAAGCTTTTTTATCGCAAATATCCACACTTAGTCAAAACCTTAGAAAATCGCTACCACACTTACAATGAGCAAGTAGAAAAAATCATTCGTTTAGAAAAACAAAATAAAATCTTTGTAATTCGTCCAAATGTATCACTCAATATAGGCCGATTAGAGCGAGATGAAGTCAAAATAAAAACTGTATATGAACTGGGTGAACAAATTCTCAAAGCACAAATTCAAGATCTACACAAATACTTAAAAAGTTGATTTTAAATAAACTATTTCTAAAATTTGGAATCTAGTTCACATTTTTTCATCTAGGAAAAAATTTTCTCTTGATACTGTACATCAATACAGATATAATCTAGCCAAATTTAGATAACTCCATTCAAGAAGGTTTTATATGGCAACTCAAGAAGAAAAGCAAAAAGCACTCGCCGCAGCACTTGGTCAAATTGAAAAACAATTCGGTAAAGGTTCAATTATGAAATTAGGGGATACTCAAGCCCTTGACGTTGAATCTGTTTCAACTGGTTCTTTAGGTCTTGATGTCGCGCTTGGTATTGGTGGTTTACCAATGGGTCGTATTGTTGAAATTTTTGGACCTGAATCTTCTGGTAAAACAACCTTAACTTTATCTGTTATTGCTCAAGCACAAAAAGTAGGAGCGCGTTTAATGTCTCAAGCGCTACGTAAATTAACTGGTCAAATCAAAAATGCAAACTGTCTTGTTATCTTCATTAACCAAATTCGTATGAAAATTGGTGTCATGTTTGGTAATCCAGAAACTACAACCGGTGGTAACGCATTAAAATTCTATTCTTCTGTGCGTTTAGACATTCGCCGTACGGGTTCAGTTAAAGATGGAGATGAAGTCATTGGTAACGAAACTCGTGTTAAAGTAGTTAAAAACAAATTAGCTGCGCCTTTCCGCCAAGTGGATTTCCAAATTCTTTATGGAGAAGGTATCTCTAAAGCTGGCGAATTAATTGAACTCGGAGTTAAACACAAACTTGTTGAGAAATCTGGTGCGTGGTATGCATACAACGGTGAAAAGATTGGTCAAGGGAAAGCTAACGCAATGAAATGGTTAAACGAAAACCCTGCAAAATCAGACGAACTTGAAGCGAAACTTCGTGCTGAATTAGTCGCTAACCCAGAACAAGCATTAATGGCTGATATTGAACAATCTAATGATGATGCAGAAAGCGATTTCTAATCACTAAAAGTGCGGTCAATTTTGACCGCACTTTTCATTTCAACCGTATTTGACCACAAGGAATTTATATGTCTTCTCTTGCCTTGAGCTATGTTGTTAATTTACTTGCTCGACGTGAATATAGCGAATTTGAACTGCGCAATAAAATGCAGGAAAAAGCATTTACAGAAGATGAGATCGATGAAACGATT
>JAGZXE010000147.1:0-3620 GCA_018378615.1 Parahaemophilus parainfluenzae | reverse complement strand
GCACGGTGTAACCGATCTTTTCGGCTACCCAGGCGGGGCAATCATGCCAACCTATGATGCCATCTATGACTCAGGTCTTGACCATCTCCTTTGTCGTAATGAACAAGGTGCTGCAATAGCCGCGATTGGTTATGCGCGCTCTACTGGCAAAGTTGGCGTTTGTGTGGCAACCTCTGGCCCAGGTGCCACCAATTTAATTACTGGTTTAGGCGATGCCTTTGCTGACTCTGTACCAATCGTGGCATTTACTGGCCAAGTGGCAGCTCCCCTTATCGGTACCGATGCTTTCCAAGAAGCCGATGTTTTAGGTTTATCTCTTGCTTGCACCAAGCACAGCTACATTGTGCAATCCATCGAAGAACTCCCCGAAATTATTGCCTCTGCTTTCCAAATTGCACAAAGTGGCAGACCTGGCCCCGTTCTCATCGATGTACCTCGCAACATCCAAGTGAGCGATGTACCTGAACATATCAAACCTATTGTCAAACCTATCGTAAAACCAACCGCACTTTCAGAATTAAAATTAGCGGAAGCAAAAGCATTATTGGCACAAGCGAAAAAACCAGTGCTTTATGTAGGTGGTGGTGTAGGTATGGCGAAAGCCACACAAGCGGTCAAAAAATTCCTACAAATCACCAAAATGCCATCCGTTTCAACATTGAAAGGTTTAGGTTCAATTGACCCAACCGATCCCGTTTATATGGGTATGATTGGTATGCATGGCACAAGAGCCGCAAATGTTGCCGTACAAGAATGTGATTTATTGTTAGTGTGCGGTGCGCGTTTTGATGACCGTGTGACCGGTAAATTAGATAGTTTTGCACCACACGCGAAAGTGATCCATTGTGATATTGATGCAGCAGAAATCAACAAACTCCGTGTAGCAAATGTCGCCCTTCAAGGTGATTTAATTCAAGCCTTAGAGGCTTTAAGTATCCCGCTTGCGATTGATGATTGGCGAGCACACATTCAAGCATTGAAAGCCAAACTCGATTTCACTTATATTGACAATGCAGGCAACCGACCAATTGATCCTTGGTCGTTGCTCAACACGCTTTCACAGCGTAAACCTCAAAATGCGGTGATTTGCACCGATGTGGGTCAACATCAAATGTGGTCTGCACAACATATGCGCCATTTCGCTCCAGAAAACTATATTACCTCTGCGGGGTTCGGCACCATGGGATTTGGTTTACCAGCAGCGGTAGGCGCGAAAAAAGCACGCCCTCATGATGAAGTGATTTTAGTGACGGGTGATGGTTCATTGATGATGAACATTCAAGAATTAGGCTCAATCAAACGCGGCAAATTACCAGTGAAAATTTTGCTGTTAGATAACCAACGCCTTGGTATGGTGCGTCAATGGCAAGACCTTTTCTGGAACAAACGCCGTTCAGAAACCATTTTAGAAGATAACCCTGATTTCGTGATGCTGGCGAAAGCCTTCGATATTCCAGCTGAACGCATTGAGCGTGCTGATGAGGTGGATGAAGCACTTAATCGCTTATTAAATAGCGAAACCGCTTATTTACTACAAGTATGCATTCCACCTGAAGAATGTGTGTGGCCATTAGTCCCACCAGGTGCGTGTAATGCCGATATGTTGGAGGAAATTTAAGATGAATCAATATACTTTTGAATTGACTGCTCAACATCGTCCGGAAGTATTAGAACGGATATTACGCGTTATTCGTTTACGTGGCTTTACTGTGACTAATATGGATATGATCTTGGTAGACACCCAAGTGCAGTTAAAAATCACTGTAAAATCTGACCGCACTTTTGATTTGTTGGTGAATCAATTGGCTAAACTGCCAGATGTGATTGAATTTAAGTAAAGGAACTTAAAAATGAAAAAGCTCTTATCATTCATAATGTTGTGTTCATTATTTTGTTTGTCAGCATGTAGTGTAGATAAAAATACAGAGTCTAATGTGACGTCAAGTAAAGAACAAATTCAGATGTTTATGTTTAGCCAAGATGGCAGACTTTTTGTTTTTACTGATAAAGAAAGTTTTGAATTTAAAGGGCAAGACGTTTCTAATTTATCGACATTCCTTAATAGCCCCCATGCAAAATCAATAGAAAAAGTATCACCTAAACTTTATATATATTTAGATGAAGATAAAAAGCAATGGGCTTCATCATTCTTAAAAGTGCTTGTTAAAGCAGATAAATTAACGAAAAAACAACAGGATGAACTAGTCAGTCAATTTAATTTTACACAAGCATCTCAAGCAAAAGACAAGATTAAACAAGGGATAAAAGAAGATTTTGGTATTTCATCTCAACTTGATGTTTTTTATATTAAAACGTACAAGGCAGATGGTATTATCCAAGAATATAAAAATCATGATGAATTACTAGCAAAATATAAACTGACAAAGCCTATTATGGCGACAGTTTATCGTACGACTTATACCACCAGTAAATCATATAGCCTTTCGGACAATCTAAATAATTGCATTTATAAACTTAATTTTATCGAATAATTTCTTCGTATTATCTTCTGCCAAATCTCCCCTACCCCTCTTTGCTAAAGAGGGGATTGAAATGAGATAAAATTTAATATTAGCGTTAATAATTTAGTATCGCTAAAATGAAAGTGACAAAATTGTTGCCGATTAACTAAAGATTTTCCCCTCTTTAGCAAAGAGGGGTAGGGGAGATTTGGCAGTATTCATTAACGAAGAAATTAAACAACATAACAAACTTTAACAAAAATTTACTTGGAGAGATTATTTATGCCAAAACTACGTTCAGCGACCAGTACACAAGGTCGTAATATGGCGGGTGCACGTGCTTTATGGCGTGCAACAGGGATGAAAGAAAATGACTTTGGTAAACCGATTATTGCGGTGGTGAACTCATTTACCCAATTCGTACCTGGGCATGTTCATTTAAAAGATATGGGGCAACTAGTCGCGACTGAAATTGAAAAAGCTGGCGGCGTGGCAAAAGAATTCAATACTATCGCAGTAGATGACGGTATCGCGATGGGTCACGGTGGTATGCTTTATTCCTTACCGAGCCGTGATTTAATTGCGGACAGCGTGGAATATATGGTTAATGCTCACTGTGCTGATGCGATGGTGTGTATTTCCAACTGTGACAAAATCACCCCAGGAATGTTGATGGCGGCAATGCGTTTAAACATTCCAACCATCTTCGTTTCAGGCGGTCCGATGGAAGCGGGTAAAACCAAACTTTCCGACCAGCTCATCAAATTAGACTTAATTGATGCCATGATCCAAAGCGCTGATGTGAATGTCAGCGATAAAGATGTTGATGCCATTGAGCGCAGCGCTTGTCCAACCTGTGGTTCTTGCTCAGGGATGTTCACTGCTAACTCAATGAACTGCTTAACTGAAGCCTTAGGTTTATCTTTACCAGGCAATGGCTCGATGCTGGCGACCCATGCTGACCGTAAAGAATTATTCTTACAAGCAGGTCGTCAAATTGTTGAGCTTTGTAAACGCTATTACGAGCAAGACGATGAAAGCGTATTACCACGTTCAATCGGCACCTTTGAAGCCTTTGAAAATGCAATGAGTTTAGATATTGCGATGGGTGGTTCAAGTAATACCGTTTTACACTTATTAGCGGCTGCTCAAGAAGCG
>JAGZXE010000146.1:0-2767 GCA_018378615.1 Parahaemophilus parainfluenzae | reverse complement strand
CATGAGTAATACAATGAATTTAAAAGCCACTTCGCCACTCGCTGAGTGGCTTTCTTATTTGGAAAACAGTCACTTTAAAGCCATTGATTTAGGGCTAGATCGTATTAAATCGGTGGCAGAAGAATTGGAACTTTTGAATCCCGCACCTTATGTGATCACGGTGGGGGGAACAAATGGTAAAGGCACAACGTGCCGTTTGCTTGAAACCATTTTGTTAAATCACGGCTTGCGTGTGGGTGTGTATTCTTCCCCTCATTTATTGCGTTATAACGAGCGGGTTCGTATTCAAAATCAAGACTTGCCAGATGAAATGCATACCGCTTCTTTTGATTTTATCGAAAAGAATAAAACGCAGTCTCTCACTTATTTTGAATTTAGCACCTTATCAGTGCTGCATTTATTTAAACAAGCGAAGCTTGATGTCGTCATTCTTGAAGTAGGACTTGGCGGGCGTTTGGATGCAACGAATATTGTAGATAATGACCTGGCAGTTATCACTAGTATTGATATTGATCATACGGATTTTCTTGGGTCAACTCGCGAAGAAATCGGCTTTGAAAAAGCGGGTATTTTCCGTGCGAATAAACCGGTTGTGATTGGCGAACCCAATGTTCCGCAACCTATGCTAGAACAAGCGGAGAAATTACATTGCTACGTTTCACGCCGAGATGTTAATTGGTCGTTTAAAGCCAATGAGCAAACTTGGATGTGGCAGAGCAACAAAGTGCGGTTAGAAAATCTGCCGTTTTGTCAAATTCCATTAGCCAATGCAGCAACCGCTTTGGCTGCCGTTGAACAGCTGCCTTTTAATATTTCTGTCGAGACCATTAAACGTTCATTAATTGAAGTGGAATTGGTGGGGCGCTTCCAACAATTGAAAGGCGATCAGTTAGAAAAATTAGCAGATCGCTTGAATGTACCTTATTCACAGTTGCCAAAAGTGATCATTGATGTTGGGCATAATCCTCATGCGGCAAAATATTTAGCTGAAAAATTGACCGAACTTAAAACACAAATTTCAGGGCGTATTATTGCCGTTTGCGGAATGTTAAAAGATAAAGATGCGGAGTCGGTGTTTACCCAGCTTATTTCCGTTATTGACCAATGGCATTGTGTCACATTAGGCGGTTACCGTGGTCAATCTGGCGATGACCTAAATGCAAAATTAACAACAGTTTGCCCATCAGCAAAAAGTGTTTCTGAAGATTCTGTAGCTGAAGGTGTACAAAGTGCGGTTAAAAATGCCGATAAAAATGACATTGTGCTGATATTTGGATCTTTCCACACCGTGGGAGAGTTTTTAGAATATTTAGCGTAATGGGTTTGCAAAATAAAAAGGCTGACAAAATGTCAGCCTTTCTTTTTTACATTTTATTAGTGAAGGTATTTAACAAGGTTTAAGAACATTTTTAAAATACCATTATTTAATAAGTCGATAAAGAATGCCCCTACCATTGGTACGATTAAGAACGCTTTGTGAGAAGGTCCGAAACGACTAGTAATCGCTTGCATGTTAGCAACGGCTGTTGGTGTTGCACCGAGACCGAAACCACAGTGACCCGCACTTAATACAATCGCATCATAATCTTTACCCATCATACGGTATGTGACGTAGATGGCGAAGAAAGCCATGAAGGCAACTTGAACCGCTAAGATAATGAGTACATCTGCTGCAAGACCTACCAATTCCCAAAGTTTTAGAGACATTAAGGCAATGGCTAAGAAGATAGATAAACCTACACTACCTAATATGTCAATCGCTGAATCAGCCACTTGGAATTTGAATAAATTGGTTAAGCTGTTACGAATAATTACACCAGTAAACAAACACCATACGAATGTTGGTAATTGCATTTGTGTACCTTTTGTTAAGCCATCTAAGTATTGACCGATGAGTAAACATAAAGAAAGCATTGCGATGGTCTCAATGATTGAGCGCGCATTCACTTTACGTTTATAAGTAGGGTGTTCAAATGCTTCTTCTACATCATCTACGTCATCATTCTCAGGGTTTTCACCTTGTTTTTGATGATTTAATAAATAACGAGATACTGGACCACCTAAGATACCACCGAAGACTAAACCAAATGTGGCACATGCCATGGCAATTTCTGTTGCAGCAGGTAGGTTAAATTCTTTGGTGAATGTTTCTGCCCAAGCTGCACCCGTACCATGACCACCTGTTAAGGTAACAGAACCTGCAAGTAAACCGTAAGCAGGATCAATGCCTAATAATTGAGTCCCTAAAATCCCGATGAGATTTTGGAAAACAATGAGAAGGGCAGCGACAAGTAGGAAGATAACTAATGGTTTTCCGCCTTTAACTAAGCGGGCAAAGTTTGCACTTAAACCGATAGAGGAGAAGAATACTAACATCATAGATGTTTGTAAACTTTTCTCAAAGGTAAATGAGGTGCCGTTTACTTTGTATAAAATGGTTAATGCAATAGCCACAATAAAGCCACCAACAACAGGCTCAGGGATATTGAATGTTTGTAAAACGCGAATACGTTTTACTAGAAAATAACCAAGTAATAATACAAAGCTTGCTAAAGCAAGAGTTTGATAGGTATCAAAAACAATATTCACGAAATATCCTCCTATTTAGTTTGGTTTCGAGAATCCTTATGAGTTGTGTTCGGGTTCAACTACCACAATATCAACATTGCTATGTAATCCACGTGGTAATTGGGAGCCTTTTCTGCCGCGTTCCGCTCGGAATTTTTGCAGATCTTCCGGTTTTAATGTGATTTTTCGTTTACCGGAA
>JAGZXE010000005.1:0-22586 GCA_018378615.1 Parahaemophilus parainfluenzae | reverse complement strand
CCAAGCAAAATAAGGACGATAAATTATGGCTAATATTCTCTTTTTAGATAATTTTGATTCATTCACTTATAACTTAGTGGATCAATTCCGTGTGCTTGGACATAACGTAAAAATTTATCGTAATGACACCAATTTAGAACAAGTGGTACAAGAGGCATTAAATACACCCGATACGATTCTTGCACTCTCTCCAGGACCAGGTACTCCGGCAGAAGCAGGCATCTTACTCCCACTCATTGAACGTTTAAAAAATGATGTGCCAATTATCGGTATCTGCTTGGGCCATCAAGCACTTATTCAAGCCTTTGGTGGAGAGGTTGTACATGCAGGCGAAGTATTACATGGTAAAGTATCGCGCATTCAACACGATAACCAAGCCATGTTTAAAGGTGCAAGGTTCGAAATTATTACAACAATCTGTGGAATGGTTATTAAACAGAGATTAAGGAAGAAAAATGATTACCGTATATGGATTAAAAGAAGTGCTTGCACCTCGTCGTCAAGATATTGCTGAAGTAATTTATAACTGTTTAAACCTTGGTTTAGACATTCCTCGCGGAAAGCATGCGATTCGTTTTTTATGTTTAGATAAAGAAGATTTCCTTTATCCTATCGATCGTAACGATGATTACACCGTTATTGAGATTAACCTCATGCAAGGCCGTATGGAAGGTACAAAAAAACGTTTAATCAAAATGCTCTTCAGCGAACTCGAATACAAAATTGGGATTAAATCTCACAACGTTGAAATTACGATTAAAGAACAACCTGCGCACTGCTGGGGCTTCCGTGGCATGACTGGCGATGAAGCACGCGATTTAGATTACGATATTTACGTATAAGGGACGAGATTATGCAAACGGCTCAATTATTAGAACAACTTTACAACGGAAAAACACTTAACAAAGAAGAAAGTGCGGTCATTTTTAATGCTATTATGCAAGGCGAACTGAATAACGAACAAATTGCTGCCATGCTGATTGCGTTAAAAGTACGTGGTGCCACCATCGATGAATTAAGTGGTGCGGTATCTGCGTCTTTGCAAAATGCCAAATCATTCCCTCGCCCTGACTACCCTTTTGCGGATATCGTGGGTACTGGCGGTGATGGTCAAAACACGATTAATATCTCTACGGCGAGTGCGATTGTTGCAGCCTCTATGGGGGCCAAAGTAGCCAAACACGGTAACCGCAGTGTATCAAGCAAATCAGGTGCCAGTGATGTATTAACTGCTCTCGGGGTGAATGTCAACGTCACGCCAGAACAAGCTCGCCAAGCACTTGACGATATTGGGATATGTTTCTTATTTGCTCAACAATATCACAGTGGGTTTAAACATGTTGCCCCTGTTCGTGCGGCATTAAAAACACGTACGCTTTTTAATATTTTAGGTCCATTAATCAATCCAGCTCGCCCAACTTATCATTTACTTGGCGTGTATGCCCCTGAATTAGTGAAAACCTATGCAGAAACTGCTGTCGCATTAGGTCATCAACATACTTTTGTTGTGCATGGTGCGGGTCTAGATGAAGTGGCTGTACACGGCGAAACACAAGTGGCAGAAATTAAAAACGGCAAAATTGACTACTTCACCTTAACGCCAGAAGATTTTGGTTTAAAAAAACAATCTTTAGAAAGTTTACATGGTGGCGAACCGCAAGAAAATGCCCAATATCTGACCGCACTTTTACAAGGTAAAGGCAAAGCGGAACATTCTAATGCGGTAGCCGCAAATGTGGCATTATTGCTGAAATTATTTGGTCATGATGACTTAAAACAAAATGTTCAAAATGTATTGGCTCACCTTGCATCAGGCAAAGCGTTTGATACATTACAACATTTGACAAAATATTAAGATAAAGGCTGATTTGATACGCCCAATAAAATAAGAAGAAAATTTATGATCACGCAAGATTTCACCAAACCAATTGACTCTGCTACGGTACTGCAAAAAATCGTCTTAGACAAAGCACAATGGGTTAAAGCAAAGGAAGCTGAATTTCCGCTTTCACAATTTAAAGAAAACATTCAAAAATCTGACCGCTCTTTTTATGATGCGTTGGCTAAAGGGACACATCAAAAGCCCGCTTATATTTTGGAATGTAAGAAAGCGTCCCCTTCTAAAGGATTAATTCGTAATGAATTTAATTTAGACGAAATCGCCAATGTGTATAAACATTATGCATCAGCTGTTTCGGTGCTAACAGATGAGAAATACTTCCAAGGTAGATTTGACTATTTGCCTCAAGTACGTGACGTTGTCTCACAACCTGTATTGTGTAAAGATTTTATGATCAGCGAATATCAGGTTTATCTTGCGCGCTACTATCAAGCTGATGCTATTTTGTTGATGCTTTCAGTGGTGAATGATGAAACCTATCGTGTATTGGCTGATCTGGCGCATTCTCTCGGTATGGGCGTATTGACAGAAACCAGCAATGAAAAAGAGTTTGAGCGTGCCCTTGCTTTAGGAGCAAAAATTATCGGCGTCAACAATCGTAATCTTCACGATCTCACCGTTGATTTAAACCGCGTGGTAGAACTCACACAAAAATATGCCGATCGCATTCCTGCTGATGCACGTATTATCAGCGAATCAGGGATTTATAATCACAGCCAAATTCGTGATTTGCAAAAAGTGGCACATGGCTTTTTAATCGGCAGCAGCCTAATGGGCAGTGCTGATTTAAATAATGCTGTGCGTGAAGTGATTTTTGGAGAAAATAAAGTATGCGGTTTAACTCGCACGCAAGATGTCAAAGAGGTTTACGCAAACGGAGCATTATACGGCGGCTTAATTTTCGTCGAACATTCAAAACGCTGTGTGAGCCTACGTCAAGCCCAAGAATTAGTGACAGCATCACCACTTCGTTTTGTGGGTGTATTCCAGAATCAAGAAATTGATTTTATTGTAAAAATCGCTAAACAATTGCAGCTTTATGCCGTTCAGCTACACGGTTCAGAAACCGCTGAGTTTATTACCACACTTCGTCACCAACTGCCTGAAGAAATAAAAATTTGGAAAGCCATTTCGGTGAATACTGAAGCACAAAGTGCGGTTGATTTTACGGATGATTTAAATATCACTCGCTATATTTTCGATAGCCAATCTGCTAATCAACAAGGTGGCACAGGAAAAACCTTTAATTGGTCACTCATTCCTGAGAACTTGAAACACAAAATTATTTTGGCTGGTGGCATTTCACCTAACAATATTGAACAAGCCATTAAGCAAGGTTGCTTAGGGGTTGATCTCAATTCTGGTGTAGAAACTGCCGCTGGCGTGAAAGATAGCGAAAAAGTGCGGTCAGTTTTTAAGACGATTTTGTCAAATTAATCTGATTGCTAAGGGGAAGCATTATGCAAAGAACAGCGTTAGTAACTGGCGCAACTGCCGGATTTGGTGCGGCAATTTGTCGCACACTCATTGAAAATGGCTATCGTGTAATTGGTACGGGACGCCGTGTAGCTCGTTTGGAACAATTACAACAAGAATTAGGTGATAACTTCCATTTTCTTGCCTTTGATATTTCAGATCGCCAAGCAACAGAAGATGCGTTCCATTCTCTTCCCGCTAGTTGGCAATCCATTGATTTATTGGTGAATAATGCAGGATTAGCATTAGGCTTAGAAAGTGCAGATAAAGCGAATTTAGACGATTGGATGCAAATGATTGATACCAATATTAAAGGACTCGTCACTATCACACGTCTTGTGTTACCACAAATGGTAGAACGTAATTCAGGCCATATTATTAATTTAGGCTCAATTGCTGGCACCTATCCTTATCCAGGTGGCAATATATACGGTGGCACTAAAGCTTTTATCAAACAATTTAGTTTAAATCTTCGAGCCGATCTTGCAGGCACACAAATTCGCGTGACCAATGTTGAACCCGGCCTTTGTGGTGGAACTGAATTTTCGAATGTTCGCTTTAAAGGTGATGATGCCCGAGCAGAAAAACTCTATGAAAATGTGGAATATGTCAGTCCACAAGATATTGCTAATATTGTTCTATGGCTCAATCAACAACCTGAACATGTCAATATTAATCGCATTGAAGTGATGCCAACTGCTCAAACCTTTGCACCACTTAATGTCGCAAGAATTCAAAAATAACAAGGAAATATTATGTCAGAAACCCTTTTAAATCCTTATTTCGGTGAATTTGGCGGAATGTATGTACCGGAGATTCTCGTACCGGTACTACAACAGCTAGAAAAAGCCTTTGTTGAAGCAAAAGACGATCCTGAATTCCAACGTGAATTTCAAGATTTACTTAAAAATTATGCGGGCAGACCGACCGCACTTACCCTTTGCCGTAATTTAACCAAAGGCACTAAAGCAAAAATTTATTTAAAACGTGAAGATTTACTTCACGGTGGTGCCCATAAAACCAACCAAGTGTTAGGTCAAATTTTATTGGCAAAACGCATGGGTAAAACACGCATTATCGCGGAAACCGGTGCGGGCCAACATGGTGTTGCGACAGCCCTTGCTTGTGCAATGTTAGATATGCCTTGCCATGTTTATATGGGGGCAAAAGACGTAGAACGTCAATCACCAAACGTATTCCGTATGCGTTTAATGGGTGCGGAAGTGATTCCTGTACAAAAAGGTTCTTGCTCATTAAAAGATGCATGCTGTGAAGCGATGCGTGATTGGTCAGCTAATTATGAAAATACCCATTATTTATTGGGTACGGCGGCAGGCCCTCATCCATTCCCAACCATTGTACGAGAATTCCAAAAAATGATTGGTGAAGAAACCAAACATCAAATCTTAGAAAAAGAAGGTCGCTTACCGGATGCTGTTATTGCAGCAGTCGGTGGTGGTTCGAATGCCATTGGTATGTTTACCGATTTTATTGATGAAAAAGGTGTGCGCTTAATTGGTGTAGAACCCGCTGGTCACGGCATTGAAAGTGGTGAACATGGTGCACCATTAGGCCATGCAAAAGTCGGTATTTATTTCGGTATGAAATCACCTTTAATGCAAACTGAAGATGGTCAAGTAGAAGAATCCTACTCTATTTCTGCTGGATTAGACTTCCCTTCTGTAGGGCCTCAACATGCTTACTTACAAAGCATTGGTCGTGCAGAATACCCAAGTATTACAGATGATGAAGCATTAAACGCTTTCCAAGCATTAGCAAAACATGAAGGAATTATTCCTGCATTGGAAAGTTCGCATGCATTAGCACATGCATTAAAAATGATTCATCAAGAACCGAATAAAGAACAAATTTTAGTGGTTAATCTCTCTGGTCGTGGAGATAAAGATATTTTCACCGTTGATAAAGTTTTAAAAGAAAAAGGAATGCAATAATGAGCCGTTTTGAAACTAAATTTGCAGAACTTGCAACGAAAAAAGAAGGGGCTTTTGTACCTTTCGTCACATTATGCGATCCAACATTTGATCGCTCTTTTGAAATTATTTGTACTTTAGTTGAAAATGGCGCAAATGCATTGGAATTAGGTTTTCCATTTTCTGATCCGCTATTAGACGGTCCCGTTATCCAGGCGGCTAATAACCGTGCGCTCAATGCGGGCCATAGCACTGAAGACAGCTTTAAATTACTCGCTAAAGTGCGGTCAAAATATCCAGAAATTCCGATTAGCTTACTCCTTTGTGCGAATTTAATTTTTGCGAAAGGATTAGATAATTTCTATCAACGTTGTGCAGAAGTCGGTGTAGATGCGGTTTTAGTGGCAGATATTCCACTATTGGCAAAAGAAGACTATATTCAAGCCGCTAAAAAGCATGGCATTCAACCTGTCTTTATTTGCCCACCAAATGCTAATGCAAAAACAGTACAAGGCGTTGCTGAAAACAGCGAAGGCTATACCTATTTAGTTTCTCGTGCAGGTGTAACAAGTGCAGAGAATCAAGCTCATGCCGCAAACTTAGATACACTTGTAGAACAACTTAAAGCCCACAAAGCTCCACCAATTCTACAAGGTTTTGGTATTGCTCAACCTGCTCAAGTGAAAGAAGCCCTTCAACTGGGTGCAGCAGGCGCGATTTCAGGTTCTGCAACTGTAAAAATTATTGAGCGAAATTTAGATAATCAGGCTCAATGCTTATCTGAACTGGCAGAGTTTATTCGCAATATGAAAGCAGCAACCAAATAATAATAAATAAAAAAGTGCGGTTAAATTTAACCGCACTTTTTTTCTTTCCTTAATCCACAATTCGTAAATGAGATGCTGATTTCTGTGGTTTCTTTTCCGTCTTAGGCTTATCTACCGCTTCAGCAAAGCTTAATGGCTGTTCTGATGTTGGCTCACGATTTAATTCATCGTAAATTTCTTCTGGCTCAAACATCACGCCATCACCATTTTCACGAGCATAAATAGCTAAAGCTGCGCCCATCGGAATATATAACTCACGAGCAACACCTTTGAAACGTGCATTAAACTGAATAAAATCATTCGTTAATTGCAAATTCCCTGTCGCCCCAGCAGAAAGATTTAAGACGATTTGCCCATCTTTCACGTATTCCACAGGCACATTGGTACCATAATAATTAGCATCCACCACCAAATATGGGGTGAAATCATTATCCACTAACCAATCATAATAGGCTCTTAGTAAATAAGGGCGTTTTGGAGAAGGTGTATGAGCCATTATTTATCATCCATTAAATTTTTAGGAGCAGCTTCACCTACAGATTGTAAGAATGAATCACGGCTAAATACTCGATCCATATAGCCTTTGATTGCTTTGCTTCCTGTACCGCTGAATTCAACGCCCATATTACGTAGTTTCCATAATAATGGTGCAACATAGCAATCAACCAAGCCAAACTCTTCGCTCATAAAATAAGGAGTTTGTTGGAAGATAACCGATACCGCTAACAATTCTTCTTTCAACTGTTTTAATGCCTCTTCACGTTCAACTTCTGTGCCTTTTTCAGCAATTTCTAATGTTGGATACCAATCTTGTTCGATACGTAACATTAAAAGACGGCTTTTCGCACGAGAAACGGGATAAACTGGCATAAGTGGAGGATGTGGAAAACGCTCATCAAGATATTCCATAATAATGCGTGAGCTGAATAATACTAAATCACGATCCACCAATGTTGGTAATGTGCCGTAAGGATTTAATTCCATTAAATCTTCTGATAATGCTTGCAAATCAACTTCTTCGTTTTCGTAAGCGACACCTTTTTCAGCTAAGACAATTTTTACCTGATGGCAGTAAATGTCATTTTTATTTGAAAAAAGAGTCATTACTGAACGTTTACTTGATGCATTGGACATTTATTCCTCCGAAGATCCAAAATAATCTATATACTTCTACTAAAAGTGGGCGATTATTTTAACATAACCGAGAGCTAAATTGCCAATATTTTCTTGTTTTTGTTTTAAAATCAATAAATTACAAATACACAACAAGAAATCAAAGAATGGTCATTTTTAATTAATTTATTTTTACAGACATAAAAAAAGCAGAGATTGCTCTCTGCTTTCTTGAAACGATAATAAAAAATTAACGTTTGGAGTATTGTGGACGACGACGTGCTTTGTGTAAACCAACTTTTTTACGTTCAACGCGACGTGCGTCACGAGTAACGAAGCCAGCTGCACGAAGAGCAGGACGTAAAGTCTCATCATATTCCATTAATGCACGAGTGATACCGTGACGGATTGCACCCGCTTGACCAGAAATACCACCACCTTTAACAGTGATGTATAGGTCTAATTTATCAGTTAATTCCACTAATTCTAACGGTTGACGTACGATCATACGAGCTGTTTCGCGACCGAAATATACGTCTAATTCACGTTGGTTGATAGTGATTTTACCACTGCCCGGTTTGATAAATACACGAGCTGAAGAGCTTTTGCGGCGACCAGTGCCGTAGTTTTGATTCTCTGCCATTTCCTAAACCTCGTGATTAAATGTCTAATACTTGTGGTTGTTGTGCTGCGTGTTGGTGTTCTGCACCCGCATACACTTTTAATTTACGGAACATTGCACGGCCTAATGGACCTTTTGGCAACATACCTTTAACCGCAATTTCAATCACCGCTTCAGGACGGCGAGCGATCATTTCTTTGAAAGTCGCTTGTTTGATACCACCTACATAGCCAGTGTGCCAGTAGTAAAGTTTATCTGTTTCTTTACGACCAGTTACTGCCACTTTGTCTGCGTTGATAACGATGATGTAATCACCAGTATCTACGTGTGGAGTGTACTCAGCCTTGTGTTTACCACGAAGACGGCGTGCTAATTCAGTAGCTAAACGACCTAAAGTTTTACCTGTCGCATCTACCACATACCAGTCACGTTTTACTGTTTCCGGTTTTGCTACAAAAGTTTTCATTAATTAATTACCAAAATATAAGTTTGATACCCAGTGTTCCATATAGATTGAAACACAACCATTAATCTTAATCTCCACCCCTTCGAGTGTGATTTCGATAAAATAATGCACGGTGGGAATCCGTGCATTTACAGGGTCGGCGTATTATACCTATTTTTAGAAAAAATGCTAACTTTTTGTGTAAATAAATTGATTTTCTTTTAAAATACAACGCACAACAAACAATCATTAATTTCATTCATTATTTTGATGAAATCATTGAAATTGACGCATATTAGTTCTTATCTTATGATAAGCGCATTCTAATAAAAAATGTAAGAAGGCATGCTATGAGCTACGCAAACGAAATTAACACATTAAATCAACATCTTGCTGATACTAACAAAAAAATCAATGTCTCCTTTGAATTCTTTCCGCCTAAAAATGAAAAAATGGAAAGCATGCTTTGGGATTCCATTCATCGCTTAAAAGTATTAAATCCTAAATTTGTTTCCGTCACCTATGGCGCAAACTCTGGCGAACGTGATCGTACACATAGCATCGTGAAAGCCATTAAAGCAGAAACAGGTATAGAAGCTGCACCACATTTAACTGGTATTGATGCCACACCTGAAGAATTAAAAGAAATTGCTAAAGATTATTGGGATAGCGGTATTCGTCGCATTGTAGCTTTACGCGGTGATGAGCCAAAAGGCTATGCTAAAAAACCTTTCTATGCGGCTGATTTAGTGGAACTACTCCGCTCCGTAGCTGATTTTGATATCTCAGTTGCAGCATATCCTGAGGTTCACCCTGAAGCAAAATCAGCACAAGCAGATTTAATCAATTTGAAACGTAAAATTGATGCGGGCGCTAATCATGTCATTACTCAATTCTTCTTTGATATTGATAGTTATCTTCGCTTCCGAGACCGCTGTGCATCCATTGGTATTGAGGCTGAAATTGTTCCGGGTATTCTACCTGTCACTAATTTCAAACAACTTCAAAAAATGGCATCATTTACGAATGTAAAAATTCCAGCATGGTTGGCTAAAGCATATGAAGGATTAGATGATGATCCTACTACTCGTAATCTCGTCGCGGCGAGTGTGGCAATGGATATGGTAAAAATCCTTTCTCGTGAAGGCGTGAATGACTTCCACTTCTACACATTAAATCGTAGTGAACTCACTTATGCGATTTGCCACACATTAGGCATTCGCCCTACAACAAATCCATAAAGAAAAAGTGCGGTTAAGATTAACCGCACTTTTTTATTTCCACTATACTCGTCTAACTTGCCAAAAAGCTTTTTTCCAATAAGGGCTATTCATCGAAGAATAAATCACGCCACCTTTAGTTGAAGCGTGTAAAAATTTATCTTCTTTCACATAAATCCCCACATGATAGCCATTTGGTCCTCGTCCCGTTTTAAAGAAAATTAAATCGCCTGTTTGGATATCTTCTTTACGAACAAGTTTTCCGTAACCCGCTTGATCTTTCGTTGTTCGAGGAAGGTTGATATTAAAACGATCAATAAAGGTCTTTTGCACAAAACCAGAACAATCAATACCACCACGAGACTGCCCACCTAACACATAAGGTGTACCCGCCCATTCATATTGTTGTTCACTTAACATGGCAATGGCTATAATCGGATCTCCAATCTGACCTTTATAGTTCATGGCATATTCTTCACGAACACCGCTTGAACAAGCAAAAAGCAAAAAACTTCCCGCGACTAAAAAAGCACATTTAATCTTATTCATGTTCAATCCTGACAAAAGTGCGGTCAAAAACGACCGCACTTTTCTTGCTATTGTTTTGGCTTGGTATTTTCCACGCGAGCACGTAATTTTTGCCCCGGCTTGAATGCCACCACACGGCGCGCAGAAACAGGAATACTTTCACCTGTTTTTGGATTACGCCCTGGACGGGAAGCTTTATTACGAAGTTCAAAATTACCAAAACCGGATAATTTCACTTCGCCACCAGATTCTAACGATAAACGAATTTCCTCAAAAAAGTCTTCCACTAATGCTTTAGCTTCCGCTTTTTGTAATTGATACTTATCTAATAAGTATTCAGTAATATCAATTTTTGTAATCGTTGCCATGTTAGTCTCCTGTTTAGTCTCTAAGCTCCGCATTAAAGCGTTGTTTAACTTCGTTTAATACAGCAGAGATTACCGCATTAATCTCATCATCTTCAAGCGTTTTTTCATTATCTTGAATGGTTAAACTGATTGCTAAGCTCTTATGTCCGCTAGCAACGCCAATGCCTTGATATACGTCGAATAAATTGACTTGTGTTAATTTTTCTCCGCCGGCTTGTTTACATGCTTCGATAATATCGCCTGCAGGGACATTATCTGCAACAACTAAAGCTAAGTCACGACGGTTCGCTGGGAATTTTGAAATCTCTTTGGCTTGAACCACACGACGATTTGCAATGGCATCCCATAAAATTTCAAAAACAACTGCTTTGCCATTTAATCCTAGTTTTTGAGCAATAAGTGGATGAATAGTTCCAATAAAACCAATTTCTTTTCCATCTAATTCAATTGATGCAGATTGACCTGGGTGCAAGGCACTGTATGCTTTTGCCACGAATTTAACTCGATTACCCACTTCGGTAAGAGAAAGAATACTTTCTAAATCACCTTTAAGATCAAAGAAATCAACCGTTTCGGCTTTACCTGTCCAACATTCTGATTTTGCTGTACCGGTAATCACACCTGCAAGAACAAATTCTTGGCGCACACCAAATTCTGCATTGGCATCAGGAACAAAACGTAATCCCGTTTCAAATAAACGCACGCGGTTTTGTTGACGATTTTGGTTGTATAGTACTGCACCGAGTAATCCACTTAACAATGAAACGCGCATTGCTGACATTTCAACTGAAATTGGATTTGGTAATACAAGTGCTTCAATTTCTGGATGAAGTAAAGTTTGTACTTTTGGATCAACGAAGCTATAAGTAATCGCCTCTTGATAATCTGCGTCAACAAGTGCGGTCTTAATTCGGCTTAAGTCTAAATCTGACTTTTTATGCTCACGCATACGAAGATGTGCTAATGGTGCATTATTTGGAATGCTGTTATAACCATAAATACGTGCTACTTCTTCAATGAGATCTTCTTCGATTTCAATATCAAAACGCCAGCTTGCTGAAGTTACGGTCCAAACATCATTAGCATATTTCACCGCAAAACCTAAACGCTCAAAAATCTCGGTCACGGTTTCAGTTTCGATATGATGACCTAATAAGCTATCTAATTTTTCACGACGTAAAGTGACTTCATTGACTTTTGGTAAATATTGCTCACTCACCACTTCACAAATTTCGCCTGCTTCACCACCACAAATTTCAAGTAACAATGCTGTTGCACGTTCCATTGCGTGACGTTGTAGCGTAAAATCAACACCGCGTTCAAAACGATGTGAAGAATCAGTGTGTAAACCGTATTGTCTTGCACGTCCCGCGATAGCTAATGGTGCAAAGAATGCCGCTTCTAAAATTACATCTTTTGTTGTTTCAGCATCAACACCGCTAGCTTGACCACCAAAGATACCTGCCATTGCTAATGGGCCAGTTTGGTCTGCAATCACCAAAGTATTCGGCTGTAATTTTGCGGTTGTACCATCTAATAAAACAAGTTCTTCGCCGTTATTGGCTAAACGTACTTGAACAGGTTGAGACACTTTTGATGCATCAAAAGCATGCATTGGTTGACCTAATTCAAGTAAAACATAGTTGGTAATATCTACAATAGGATCGATAGAACGAATACCACAACGACGTAATTTTTCTTGTAACCAAATTGGTGATTGCGCTTTAACATTCACATTTTTCACCACGCGCAATAAATAACGAGGACATGCTTCTGGCGCTTTTAATTCAATTTGAACTTTATCTGAAATCGTTGCAGGTACGGTATCAAAGTGCGGTTGATTAACAACTTGTTTATTCACCACACCAACTTCACGTGCAACACCTGCAATACTTAAACAATCTGCACGGTTTGGCGTTAAGCTGATTTCAATTGCTTTATCATCTAAATCTAAATATTCACCTAGATTTATACCTACTGGTGCATCTAACGGTAGCTCAATAATACCATCTGCATCTACATCAATGCCTAATTCAGAGAATGAGCAAAGCATCCCTTCTGAAGGTTGTCCACGTAATTTAGTCTTCTTAATTTTAAAATCACCAGGTAATACCGCACCTTCAGTTGCACATGCCACTTTTAAACCTTGACGGCAATTTGGTGCACCACAAACGATATCTAATAAACGGTCGCCACCAACATTTACTTTAGTGACACGTAATTTGTCTGCATCTGGGTGTTGAGCACATTCAACAACTTCACCTACAACAACACCTGTAAAGTCACCAGCTACCTTTTCAACGCCATCAACTTCTAAACCAAGCATCGTGATTTGATCACATAACTGCTCTGTTGAAATTGATGGATTAACCCATTCTCTCACCCAATTTTCGCTAAATTTCATTATCTCTGTATCCTTTATTGATGAACGTGTTACGTTCTAAATTAATCATTATCGTCAATTTAACCAAACGGTTAATTACTTAAATTGTTTTAAAAAACGTAAGTCGTTTTCAAAGAATGAACGTAAATCTGTGACGTTGTAGCGTAACATGGTTAAACGCTCAACCCCCATGCCTACTGCGAAGCCAGAATATTCATTGGGATCAATACCTACGTTACGTAACACATTAGGATGCACCATACCACAACCTAATACTTCTAACCATTTACCATTTTTGCCCATTACATCGACTTCAGCTGAAGGCTCAGTAAATGGGAAATAGGAAGGACGGAAACGAACTTGTAAATCCTCTTCAAAAAATGCACGTAAGAAATCGTGTAATAAGCCTTTTAACTCGGTGAAGTTTGCTTTTTTATCTACATAAAGCAATTCAATTTGATGGAACATTGGTGTGTGTGTTTGATCGTAGTCGTTACGATATACACGACCTGGCGCCATAATACGAATAGGTGGCTGCATTTTTTCCATGGTACGAATTTGCACACCTGAGGTTTGTGTACGAAGTAATAATTCAGGATTAAACCAGAATGTATCGTGATCAGCACGTGCTGGGTGATGTTTAGGGATATTTAATGCATCGAAATTGTAATAATCACTTTCAATTTCGGGACCGGTTTCCACAGAAAAACCTAACTCTGAAAAGAATTTTGTTACGCGATTGATGGTAATGGTCACTGGGTGTAAACCACCAGTTTCTGTTTTACGACCTGGAAGGCTCACATCAATGCGTTCTTTTTCTAATTTCGCATTGAGTTCAGCTTGTTCCCATTCTGCTTTTTTAGCATTTAAAAAATCTAACGCAGCTTGTTTCGCTTCATTGATTTTAGCGCCCATTGCAGGACGCTCTTCCGCTGCAACATTACGCAATTCCTGCATAAGTTGGGTAAAATGCCCTTTTTTACCAAAATATTCCACACGAATTTCATCTAATGTGGTTAAACTTTTATTTTCGATTTGTTCAATCGCCGATTTTGCTTTCTCAACAAGATCTTTCAGATGTTGCATAGTTTCCCCTGATTATCTTTTCTAACTAAAATACACCTAATGATAATACTAACTCATTAAAAAATCACGCGTTTCTTGTTGAATTGATGTTTCAGATGAAAAATGACAAAAATTTTTGCTATTTTTTGAGATATATCACAGTAATTTTTAGTGCTTTCGTTAGAATGAAGAAGAATCGACCATGTCTAGGAGGCGTATTATGTGGAAATCAATTTCTCAAGTCTTAGCTGATCAATTTGGTGCTTACTATAACATCAAAGAAAAAAACAAAGTGCCTGGTGGCGAAGTAAATGAAACTTGGCTTATTACGGATGGAATCCAACCAGTCTTTGTTAAAGTGAATGAACGGTCCTATCGTTCAATGTTTCGTGCAGAAGCTGACCAATTAAACCTACTAGGCAAAACCAATACAATCCGACTTCCGCAAGTGTATGGCGTAGGCTGTTCTCAAAACCATAGTTTCTTATTATTAGAAGCGCTTCCTATTACTCAACAAACCAATGCAACGCCAGATTTTGCTGAAGAATTAGCAAAACTCCATCAAGTGTCTGGCACTAAAAACTATGGATTAGATTTTGATACTTGGCTTGGCCCTGAGTATCAGCCAAATAAATGGAATGGAAGTTGGGCGAAGTTTTTTGCAGAACAACGTATTGGATGGCAATTGCAACTCTGCAAAGATAAAGGTTTAGACTTTGGTGATATTGATTTAATTATTGAAAAAGTAAAACACAAACTTTCAAAACATAACCCTAAACCTTCTTTGTTACATGGTAACTTATGGATTGAGAATACCGCTATTGTAGGAAATCAAACCTTTACTTACGATCCTGCTTGTTACTGGGGAGATAGAGAATGTGATTTAGCATTCAGTGAGCTTTTCCAACCTTTCTCAGCTGAATTCTATGAAATTTATAACCGCACTTTCCCACTTGATAAAGAAGGTTTTGAAGAAAGAAAACACCTTTATCAGCTCTATTATTTACTAAATTTCAGCCATCGTTTTAATGGAAGTTATATTAACTTAACCACTAAATTGATTGAAGAACTTCTACTTGAATAATTTCTTAAACATCAGATAAAAAAAGAGCGTAATTTTCATTACGCTCTTTCTATCTTCTCTATCTATTATTTTTGATAAAGAGGTGCTGGACCTTGAGTTCCACCGTTAACTTGACCACCTTCTTGTAATTTTAATACAGAACCAGAAGCAGTGATTTCTACACGACGGTTTGGACGTAAACAGTCTTTCTCAGCTTTACTTGCGTGTTTGTAACCGTTACAAGCTTTAACTTGTGGTACTTTACCATAACCAACAGCTGTAATTTCAGATGTTACGCCATCTTGAATTAAACGAGCTTTAACACGGTTAGCACGACGTTGAGAAAGATCTAAGTTGTAAGCATCAGAACCTAAACGGTCAGTATAACCTGCAACTTTAACTTCTTTAGCACCAGTTTCTTTTAATTGTGCAGCAACGTTATCAACAACTTCTTTACCACGTGGAGTTAAAGTATCTTTATCGAAGTCGAATAAGAAGTCACCACTTAAAGTAAATGCTGAGTTGCCGTTACAACCATTTGGATACCAGAAGAAGCTTTGAGCATTGTGGTTTTTGTCAAATAATACTTTGTATTGACAAATTTTGTGAACACCATTTTCACGATAGTTGAACACATAATCCCACTCTTCAACACCGTATAAACCTTCAGAGAAGTGTGGACGACCGATTAGGTTATATAATTGGTCTTTGTTCATACCACGTTCGATCATACGAACGTTATCCCAGTTTGGCCATGAACCAAATTGGCTACCGTCATGGTTGAAACCAGCTTTATCAATCTTAGGCCATACGAGTTGTGGTACTTGTTGACCATCAACTTCTTTATATTCTGGAGTACCAGCTTCTGTAACTTTGCTTAAGTTACCACAAGCAGCAACTGTCGCTACTGCTACTGCAGATAATAAAATACGAGATAATTTCATTTCTTTACCTTTTTACTGTTAAGGTGCAATCCTTGCAAGAAGAACCTACACAACTAAACTTTATAAATTTTACAAATAAAACTATAAAAAGTTTCATGGCGTATGGTAGTCATAATTCTTTAACTTGTAAATAAAAAAACATTAAAAAATGATTTTTTATGGAACTTTTTTGTAAAGTTGTGTAAAGAGTTGTCAAATAAGTAAATTTTTTTCTTATTGGATAAAATCCTGTCCATTTTTTGTTAAATTTCGATGAATAATTCCCTCAATACTCTCTTCAGCTTGCTTACCTATTTTTTGTAAGAGTGGCTTTTTCACTTTATATTTCACCGCGATCACAGACTTATCTTTCATTTTTTCAAGAATAATATCATCACTGGTTGCTAACTCATCGACTAGTTGAAGCGCTAAGGCTTGTTGACCGAACCAATGCTCACCAGTTGCGACTTTATCCACATCTAAGTGCGGTCGATTTTGAGCCACAAATTGTTTAAATAATTGATGAGTTTCCTCAAGTTCTGCTTGGAATTTCTGTTTTCCTTTTTCAGTATTTTCACCTAATACTGTAACGGTGCGTTTAAATTCTCCAGCAGTCATCACATCAACATCGACATCATGTTTTTTCAACAAACGATGAATATTGGGAATTTGCGCAACTACACCAATAGAACCGATAATCGCAAAAGGTGCGGAAACAATTTTATCTGCCACACAAGCCATCATATAGCCACCACTTGCAGCAACCTTATCGACTGCAACTGTTAATTTTATCCCTTTTTGTTTTAAGCGAGCTAACTGTGAAGCAGCCAAACCATAACCATGAACAACACCACCTGGGCTTTCTAAACGTAGTAAGACCTCATCATCGGCTTTTGCTACATTAATAATCGCCGAAATTTCTTCTCGAAGTGCGGTTGTTTCTGATGCAGAAATATCACCTTTAAAATCGAGCACATAAACACAAGGTTTAGGCGTTTCTTTCTCACCATTTTTTAATTTCGCTTTTAACGCCTTTGCCTCTTGCTTTTTCGCTTTCTTCTCCGCTTTTTCTGCTTGTTTAAGTTCTTCTTCTGAAAGCTGGAAATCGCGTAAATGCTTTATTGTTTCCTTAAATTCTTCCGAAAGATCTGTCACGACCAATTCACCATGATGTGTTGCATTACGCTGTTTTGCTGAAATGATCATTGCGACAATAGCAGCAATCACAAGTAAAATCGTTAAAATCTCCAAAATAAAAATGCCATAGCCGGTCAAAATATCAGACCACATAGTTTTCTCCTAAAATAAAGTGAAGGCATTATTTTACTGTGCAAGCCTGATTTACACTAACTTTTTATGGAAAATTTTGCGATTTAAGGTAAACTAACGCAGTTTTATTGCCTAATTTATAATGAATTACAGAGGTTTATATGTCTAAAGTTGCATCTATTGTTGATGTATTACAAGGTAAAATCGCTATTGGCGAAAAAGTTACCGTACGCGGCTGGGTTCGTACCCGTCGTGATTCTAAAGCTGGTCTTTCTTTCCTCGCTGTTTATGACGGCTCTTGCTTTGATCCTATTCAAATCATCGTCAATAACGATATTGAAAATTATGAAAGTGAAGTATTACGCTTAACAACGGGCTGTTCTGTTATCGTAACCGGGACCATTGTTGAGTCACCTGCTGAAGGTCAAGCTGTTGAACTTCAAGCTGAAAAAGTAGAAGTGACAGGGTTTGTAGAAGATCCTGATACTTATCCAATGGCAGCAAAACGTCACTCAATTGAATACTTACGTGAAGTGGCTCACTTACGTCCTCGTACCAATATTATCGGTGCCGTGGCGCGTGTTCGTCACTGTTTAGCGCAAGCTATTCATCGTTTCTTCCATGAACAAGGTTTCTATTGGGTCGCAACCCCATTAATTACCGCTTCAGATACTGAAGGTGCGGGTGAAATGTTCCGTGTTTCAACACTTGATTTAGAAAACCTTCCTCGTGGTGAAGATGGCAAAGTTGATTTCTGCCAAGACTTCTTCGGAAAAGAATCATTTCTAACGGTTTCAGGTCAATTAAATGGCGAAACTTATGCTTGTGCATTAAGCAAAATCTATACTTTTGGTCCAACATTCCGTGCTGAAAATTCAAATACAACTCGTCACCTTGCTGAATTCTGGATGGTTGAACCTGAAGTTGCATTTGCAACACTTGCTGATAATGCAAAATTAGCAGAAGATATGTTGAAATACGTGTTCCGTGCAGTGCTTGCTGAACGCAAAGATGACTTAAAATTCTTTGAAAAACACGTAGATAAAGATGTGATTACTCGTTTAGAAAACTTTGTAAACTCTGATTTTGCTCAAATCGACTATACCGATGCGATCGATGTATTATTAAAATCCGGTAAGAAATTCGAGTTCCCTGTTTCTTGGGGTATCGATTTATCTTCTGAACATGAACGTTTCTTAGCAGAAGAATATTTCAAATCACCTGTTGTCGTAAAAAACTATCCAAAAGATATCAAAGCCTTCTATATGCGTTTAAATGATGATGGTAAAACTGTGGCCGCAATGGATGTTCTTGCACCTGGAATTGGTGAAATCATCGGTGGTTCACAACGTGAAGAACGTTTAGACGTATTAGATAAACGTATGGAAGAAATGGGCCTAAATCCTGAAGATTACTGGTGGTATCGTGATCTTCGTAAATATGGTACTGTACCACATTCAGGCTTTGGTCTTGGTTTTGAACGCTTAATTGTTTATGTAACAGGCGTACAAAATATTCGCGATGTGATTCCATTCCCTCGCGCACCAAGAAATGCAAATTTCTAAAAACATTGTTTAAATTGACCGCACTTTCTTTAAAGTGCGGTTATCATTTTAGGCGATAAATTTATCCCCTATTTTATTTATTGTGTTTGAATCAATCTTTCAAATACATCATATTAAGGAAAGTAGAAATGGACAAAATTAAACAACTCTTTGCAAACAACTACAGTTGGGCGCAAAGAATGAAAGAAGAAAATTCCACTTATTTTAAAGAACTTGCCGATCACCAAACACCTCATTATCTTTGGATTGGCTGCTCTGATAGCCGTGTTCCTGCTGAAAAACTCACAAATCTTGAACCGGGCGAATTATTTGTTCATCGTAATGTTGCTAACCAAGTTATTCATACGGATTTTAACTGCCTTTCAGTTGTACAATATGCCGTTGATGTACTCAAAATTGAACATATTATTATTTGCGGTCATACAAATTGTGGTGGTATTAAAGCAGCGATGCAAGATCACGATCTAGGGTTAATCAATAACTGGTTGCTCCATATTCGTGATATTTGGTTTAAACACGGGCATCTATTAGGCAATCTTTCAGCAGAAAAACGTTCAGATATGCTCACTAAATTAAATGTTGCAGAGCAAGTTTATAACCTAGGACGCACATCTATCGTAAAAAGCGCTTGGGAACGTGGACAAAAACTCTCCCTACATGGCTGGGTATATGATGTAAATGATGGATTCTTAGTAGATCAAGGTGTTATTGCAACCAGTCGGGAAACTCTTGAAATCTCTTACCGTAATGCGATTGCTCGCCTATCTAGCCTCGCTGAAGAAGATATCCTGAAAAAAGAACTTCCAGAAAACGAAGAATAAAAAAAAGTGCGGTTAAATCTAATAAAATTTAACCGCACTTTTTATTTCAAACTTACTATTTAACTAACTCTGTCTGCATATACATCAAACGATCAATATTCGTTAAATAATGTCCTAACTCTTGGGATTCTGGTTTATGAATATAAGGGATTTTACCTAGTAGAGGTGCATCAATCTGAGCCTCTAAAATATCTACCACCTCTTTATAATGCCCTAAACAAGGATTAATTCGATTTGCAATCCAGCCTAATAAAGGAACGCCAAGCTGTTTAATCACTTGAGCTGTCAGCAATGCATGATTAATACAGCCTTCTTTAATACCAACAACCAACACAACTGGCATTTTATGCTCAACAACCCAATCAGCAAAACTCTTACCTTCTGCCATTGGTGTGAGTAACCCAAATGAACCTTCCACGACAACAGATTGATATTTTTGAATTAATGTTGTTAAGGCTTGATTAATCTTACTTAATTTAATGCGTGATTTATCTCGAGTCAGCATCGGCAAGGAATGAGCAAAAGTATAGCTATTTACTTCTTGATAAGATACGGACTCATTCGTTGCATCCATTAAAGCTAACACGTCTGAATTATTTTCAGCATCATAATCTGTTTGGGATTCATTAGACTGATTTTCGACAGGATAAATACCCTCTTCACAGCTATAAGCAATCGGCTTATAACCCACAATTCGTACGCCCTTTGCTTGTAATGCCTGAATAATGGCACGACAGGCGGTGGTCTTACCCACGTCAGTATCTGTACCTGCCACAAAGAAACTACTCATTTTTATTCTCCTTTTAAAAGTGCGGTCAATTCTAAAGGAGTTTTTTGAGGAAAATATTGAGATAAAGCAAGATTTGGATATTTTTAGGAAAAAATAAAAGGCTTATTTGATCTCACTCAAACTATTAAACAAGCCATCATCTTGTTTTGGCATTTGAAGATAAAATCCTTGCTGAGTAATTTTCCCCATAACCTCATCTTTATCTGCATGAACAAGCGGTTTACTCCCCCTCAAATTGAAAGGCATAAGAAATTGAGGCTTACCAAAACTCTGCATTAATATATCCGGTACAGCTGAAAAATCATCTCGTTTGGAAATATAAAGATAGCAGCCTGGTTTACGTTTACTTTTATAAATTGCACATAACATTTCATATTGCTCCAAAAAGAAAAAACCTACCAGATAATCTCTGATAGGTTTTATTTTACGAAAGTTTAATTATTTAGTCACAGCTTCTTTTACTTCAGCTGCTTTATTTGCTGCTGCATCTTTTGCTTCAGCCGCTTTATCAGCTGCCGCATCTTTTGTTTCTGAAGCTGAGTTTTTTACTGCTTCCATTTTAGAAGACATCGCATCTTTTGCTTCAGCCATTTTATTTGCTGCAGCATCTTTCATTTCAACTGCTTTATCTGCTGCTGCATCTTTTGCTTCAGAAGCTGCATTTTTTACTTCTTCCATTTTAGAAGACACTGCATCTTTTGCCTCAGCCATTTTATTTGCAGCAGCATCTTTCATTTCAGAAGCTTTATCAGCTACTGCTTCTTTTGTTTCAGCCATTTTATTTGCAGCTGAATCTTTTGCGTCAATTGCCGCATTTTTAACATCAGTTGCAACTTCTTTTGCTGCATCTTTAATTTGTGTTGCTGCATTTGCTGTTGCATCTTTTGCTGCTTCAACTTTTTGAGCTGTTTCTTGTTTATCGAAACAACCAGTTACGGCTAAAGATGCACCTAATACTAATACGGCTAATACTGATTTTTTCATTGTCATTCTCCATTTTATAATTAAGAATTAATCCAAAGCTATCTGCTTTGTGTGATCTAGTTTACGTAAAAAAAACTTAAAATAAAACATCTTCCAAAAAAATTTACATTTCTAAAGATATAGTTTTTTATAATACCTCTCTAAAACAACTATAACCCA
Organism: Parahaemophilus parainfluenzae; assembly: GCA_018378615.1. Classification (GTDB taxonomy): domain Bacteria; phylum Pseudomonadota; class Gammaproteobacteria; order Enterobacterales; family Pasteurellaceae; genus Haemophilus_D; species Haemophilus_D parainfluenzae_X. The sequence continues at coordinate 1,134 of JAGZXE010000005.1, read as the reverse complement.
ATGAAATTAAAAGATTTGTAAAAAAGTTCATTATAAAAATTTTATTTTTTGTAAAGATAAAAAATCACTTTTTTGTGTTTTTTTTGAACAATCCCACTCAGTTAATTTGAATAATCCTTAACTATTGCTTTTACTTTTCAGTTACTTTTTTACGGCTGCAGATTGATCTTTTGTTTCAGAATCTACATTTTTTACTTCCTCTGCTTTAGAGCACACAGCATCTTTTGCTTCAGTCATTTTATTTTCCGCAACATGTTTAACATAGTTAGCTGCTGCAACCACAGCATCTTTAACTTGTACTGCCGCGCTTACTGTGGCATCTTTTGCAGCTTCAACTTTAGAAGACATTACATCTTTTGCCTCTGAAAGCGAATCTTTTACTTCAGCAACTTTATCTTCGACAGCTTCTTTTGCTTTTACAGCTTTATCTTCAGCCGCATCTTTCACTTCAGCAGCTTTATCTTCAGCTTCATCTTTTAACTCAGCCGCTTTATCAGCAGCTTCATCTTTTACTTCAAAAACTGCATTTTTTACTTCAGCAACTTTATCTACAACTGCATCTTTGAATTTAACTACTTTGTCTACAACTGTATCTTTTGCTTCTGAAGCCGCTTCTTTTGCTTCTACAGTTTTATCTTCAGCTGCATCTTTTAGCTCAGATGCTTTATCTGCAGCTTCATCTTTTGCTTCAGAAACTGCTTTTCTTACTTCAGATACTTTATCTTCAGTTACATCTTTCACTTCAGTAGCTTTGTCTTCAACCACTTCTTTTGCCTCAGACGCTTTATGTGTCACAGCATCTTTAATATAGTTAGCCGCTGCAAATAATGCATCTTTAACTTGTGTTGCAGCATTCACTGTCGTATCTTTTACTTCAGTTGCTTCATCTTCGATTTTATTGTTCATAGCTACTCTCCTTGTGTCATTATGATGGCTTAATTTAAGCTATTCATTTATAGCTCATTTTCAGTCTATCAAAAAAATTTAAAAAAAACACCTAAAAATACACATTTTTAGGTGTTGCTTATTTTTGACTGCTTTTAAAAAGTAAATCATATAAACTTTGTTTTTCGTATTTTAGCCATTCTATTTTGGATAATGGAAAGCTTCAATGGTGCCTTTTTCACCATTCCA
>JAGZXE010000145.1:0-3911 GCA_018378615.1 Parahaemophilus parainfluenzae | reverse complement strand
CCATTATTTTGAACTCACCGCGCTGCCAGAACAAATTGAAGGCATTGCCAATATTCATTTAGATGCATTAGAACACAATAATACCATTGCCTTTATGCATGCCGTTCAAGACGGTGCAGCAAGTAAAAGTTATGGTCTTGCTGTTGCAGCGCTAGCTGGTGTACCACAATTTGTCATTAAACTGGCGAAGCAAAAATTGCATCAGTTAGAAAAACTGTCAGCACAAAATGGTGATCAACAAATTCAACATTTAAGAGCGTTAAATCAACATCAAGGCGAATTAGCTTTTGAATCGGAACCTGATGCTTTACGCGAAGCCATCGAGCAGCTTGATCCCGATGAATTAAGTCCAAAACAAGCCTTAGCTTATCTGTATCAATTGAAGAAAATGCTGTAAGAAATAAAAAGAGCGGTCAAAAAATTCGTTGTTTTTTATGACCGCTCTTTTATTTTCACTAATTTCTTAAAATCTCATAGATTTCAGAATCTTTTCTATCAAGATAATGGATGGATTGGATTTTACGAATGGTGCGTGATTTACCACGGATTAATAAAGTTTCAGTGGTTGCTAAGTTGCCACGGCGAGAAATCCCTTTGAGTAATTCACCGTGCGTAATTCCCGTTGCAGCAAAAACAAGATTATCATCACGTACTAAATCTTCTAATTTTAAGATTTCATTAACCTTCACACCTAAGGCTTCACAACGTTGAACTTCTTCAGCGGCAATTTTACGGTTTTCTTCTGTATCGCCTTTCACTTTATTACGTGGAATAAGACGAGCTTGCATATCCCCACCTAATGCACGAATTGCAGCGGCAGCTGCCACACCTTCAGGTGCACCGCCAATGCCATAAACCATATCCACTTCAGCATCCGGTAAACAACATAAAACCGAAGCGGCAACATCACCATCAGGAATAGCCATTACACGAATACCTAAATTATGCATTTGCTTAATCACTTCATCATGACGTGGTTTAGCGAGTACCATCACCGTTAAATCCGATAAGGATTTACCTAAACGAGAAGCCACACGGCGCAACTTTTTCGCCAATATAAAGCATTGGTGCTTCGTCAATTTCCCCTTCACCAATCACAATTTCACCGTCCATATGGATTAAATTCAGCATATAACGCATGGCTTTGACTGCCGCCTCATCTGCCGCATTTTTATTACCACGTCCAAGCCAAGTATAAGCCGCTAATGCAGCTGCTTCGGTTACTCTTGAAAATTCAATAGCTAATGCACGATTCATTTTTATCTCCCAATGCAAAAAGTCTCGTTATTTTATCACTAAGCAAACGTTTGCATAATAATTTTTGACAAGAGGCTTTTAAAAATAGGATTAAGTGGGTAGAATAAAGCCGTTTCGGACTTATTTTAAAAAAGGAAATCACTATGTCTTTAGAAATTTTAGATCAGCTTGAAGAAAAAATTAGACAAGCAGTAGAAACCATTCAATTACTTCAACTTGAAGTGGAAGAATTAAAAGAACAAAAAAATCAATCTCAACAAGCGGTAGAAGCGTTGCAACATGAAAACGAGCAACTTAGAAATGAACACCGCAACTGGCAAGAACACATTCGTTCATTGTTGGGTAAATTCGACAACGTATAATGACTATAAAGGCTTAGAAAATCTAAGCCTTTTTTCTTATTAGGAAACAATATGAATATTTGCGTGATTTCAGGCAGCACATTAGGCGGCGCTGAATATGTGGCGGAGCATTTAGAAGAGGTGTTAAAAACACAAGATTTTTCTACCGCACTTTTCCACGGACCAGAACTTGATGATGTGATTAATGAAAATATTTGGTTAATTGTCACTTCAACACATGGTGCAGGTGAATTACCTGATAATTTGAAACCACTCTTTGAGCAAATTGCGGCATCAGATAAAGATTTCTCTTCCCTCCGCTTTGCCATTGTAGGCTTAGGCAATTCAGATTACGATACATTCTGTCATGCCGTGAATAAAGTCGAAACACAATTAAGTGAAAAAAGTGCGGTCAAAATTTGCGAGAGTTTAAAAATCGATGTCTTGCATGTTGATGATCAAGAGCAATTTGCTGAAGATTGGCTACCACAATTTATTCATGCACTTTAGTCATAATAAAGCGATAATTTGAGTTATCGCTTTTTCTTTATCCATTATCAAAAAAAATCAGCTGTGGATAACTTTAATAAAACCTGTCAAAAACTTGTTCTTTTCCACTGAGTAAATATGATGATTGTTTTAACTGTGGATAAAATTCAAGGTTATCCACAAGAAAAAGCCTCCAAACTGACGACATTTCAACACAGTCTAAAATGATCTAACTTCTTCATTTAAAAAAGGAAAAGGATCTTATTCACAAGGTTAAAGGATCCTAATAGTAACAATAATAAGATCTTTATATATAAATAGATCTTATCTTTATTACCTCTCGATCTTCTCTTATCACAGATTGAATTCTTGCTTTCAAGCACACGTAATTTTCAGTAAAATAGCGCCTATTTTTAGATCGAAGATCAAATAGAAGACGAAGAGAGAGATATGTTTTATACCGAAAATTATGATGTGATCGTTGTTGGTGGCGGTCATGCCGGTACAGAAGCCGCATTGGCTCCGGCACGCATGGGATTAAAAACCCTATTATTAACACATAATGTTGATACCCTTGGACAAATGTCATGTAACCCCGCTATTGGTGGTATTGGTAAAGGCCATTTAGTGAAAGAAGTGGACGCCATGGGCGGGTTAATGGCTCATGCTGCAGATAAGGCGGGTATTCAATTTCGTACTTTAAACAGCAGTAAAGGGCCTGCTGTACGCGCAACTCGTGCTCAAGCTGACCGTGTGTTATATCGCCAAGCCGTACGCATCGCACTAGAAAATCAACCAAATTTAGATATTTTCCAACAAGAAGTAACGGATATTTTAATTGAGCAAGATAGTGTTTGTGGTGTGGAAACCAAAATGGGACTTAAATTCTGTGCTAAATCGGTCATTTTAACTGCCGGTACTTTCTTAGCGGGTAAGATCCATATAGGTTTAGAACATTATGAAGGTGGCCGAGCTGGTGATCCGGCAGCTGTTACACTTTCTCATCGTTTACGTGATCTGAATTTACGTGTAGATCGTTTAAAAACCGGTACCCCACCGCGTATTGATGCACGCACGATCAATTTCGATATATTGGCTAAACAACATGGTGATGTCGTATTACCGGTATTTTCTTTTATGGGATCTGTGTCAGATCACCCTCAACAAATTCCTTGTTATATCACCCACACTAATGAACAAACCCATGAAGTGATCCGTAATAACTTGGATCGCAGTCCAATGTATACCGGTGTGATTGAAGGAATCGGTCCACGTTATTGTCCATCCATTGAAGATAAAGTGATGCGTTTTGCGGATCGTAATTCACATCAAATCTATTTGGAACCAGAAGGCTTAACCAGTAATGAAGTGTATCCAAACGGGATTTCTACCAGTTTACCGTTTGACGTACAAATGGGCATTGTGAATTCGATGAAAGGTTTGGAAAAAGCTCGAATCATTAAACCAGGTTATGCTATTGAATATGATTATTTTGATCCACGTGATTTAAAACCAACGTTAGAAACTAAATCGATTTCAGGTTTATTCTTTGCCGGTCAAATTAACGGTACAACCGGTTATGAAGAAGCAGCGGCACAAGGCTTATTGGCGGGGATTAATGCAGGTCTTTACGTGCAAGAGAAAGAGGCATGGTATCCACGTCGCGATCAATCCTATACTGGCGTATTGGTGGATGACCTTTGTACGCTTGGTACCAAAGAACCGTATCGCGTATTTACTTCTCGTGCAGAATACCGTTTGTTATTACGTGAAGATAATGCGGATATTCGTTTAACGCCAATTGCCCATGAATTAGGTTTGATT
>JAGZXE010000144.1:0-2888 GCA_018378615.1 Parahaemophilus parainfluenzae | reverse complement strand
TCATATAAATCACGTTGAGATTGCAAGACTTGTCGTTGTTGTAAGCGTTCACAAACGGCGAGACAACCTTGTTGATCTTGATATAAAAATAAGGCGTTTGTCGGCTCTTGACCTAAAATGGCATAAAACGCACGTAAAATACTGTGATTCAGTAAATCAAGTGCGGTCAATTTTAGCGGCAAATATTTTGCTAATTCTGCGTTGGCACTTTCTTTTCGAATCGCCGTGATATCCAAACGAAAACCTTGTTTTAATGGTGTGGTCAAATAATCAAACCATAATTCATCCAACGGAATCGGTAATTCTTTTTGCAAAATGAAACGACATTGTTGTTCACACTCCTGAGCATTGAGTGTTTGCGGTAAAATAAGCGTTTTAGACCAAGTTAAATGGGGTGAAATGGCGCCGATAAAACAACATTGGTTAGTTTTTTGTGGTAAATAAGGCAATAACTGGGAAAAAATGTCCTTTTGTTGTCCATTCAAGAAAATAGATTGAACTTTGTGGAATTCATCTAGCCAAACAAAATAGAGGTTATCTTGTTGTTTACTCACACCAATTTGTTGTTTTCGCTGCTTTCTATGAGCAATTCCCATATTCTTTCCTATTCTTTAAGGGATTAATCTTTTATACTTAGCAGCCAAGATCATAATTTTGATTTTTTGAATATTCATTAAACCAGAGAGAATTTTACGATGCGGATCGCAAAATTAATATTAAGTACCCTATTTACGATATGTATACTGGGGTTAGTCGCCGGTGGTGTACTGTATTTTCACTTAAAATCCTCCTTACCATCGGTTGAGAGCCTAAAAACCGTTGAGTTGCAACAGCCGATGCAAATCTATACGGCTGATGGCAAATTAATCGGTGAAGTCGGTGAACAACGCCGTATTCCAGTGAAATTAGAAAATGTGCCTCAGCGTCTGCAAGATGCCTTCTTAGCGACGGAAGATAGCCGTTTTTATGAACATCACGGCTTAGACCCTGTTGGTATTGCTCGTGCGATTTTTGTTGCCGTCAACAATGGTGGGGCATCTCAAGGGGCAAGTACCATTACACAACAGCTTGCGCGTAACTTCTTCTTAACGCCAGAAAAAACCATTATTCGTAAAGCTCGCGAAGCAGTATTAGCCATTGAAATTGAAAATGCCTTAAGCAAACAAGAAATTTTAGAACTTTATTTGAATAAAATTTTCTTAGGGTATCGCTCTTATGGCGTTGCAGCCGCCGCTCAAACCTACTTTGGTAAAAACTTAGATGAATTAACACTTTCTGAAATGGCGATCATTGCTGGCTTGCCAAAAGCTCCTTCTACCATGAATCCACTGTATTCGCCAAAACGTGCGGAAGAACGTCGAAATGTGGTTTTAAGCCGAATGTTGGATGAAAACAAGATCACCAAAGCAGAATATGATGCAGCGATTAAAGAACCAATTGTAGCAAGCTATCACGGTGCTAAATTTGAGTTCCGTGCAGACTATGTGACTGAAATGGTTCGTCAAGAAATGGTAAAACGTTTTGGTGAAGAAGATGCTTATACCAAAGGTTATAAAGTCTTCACGACAGTGCTTTCCAAAGATCAAGCGGAAGCACAAAAAGCCGTTCGTAATAACCTGATTGATTATGATATGCGTCATGGCTGGCGTGGCGGTGCACCACTTTGGAAAAAAGGTGAAACACCATGGGATAATGAACGCATTGTCGCTTTCTTGAAAAAATTACCTGATTCAGAACCGTTCATTCCAGCAGCAGTAACCGCATTAGGTAAAAATGGTGCTGAATTACTTTTAGCCAATAATGAGACTATGACGCTTTCTTCAAACGCAATGCGTTGGGCGGGTAAATCCCCCGTTAAAGTGGGCGAACAAATTTGGATTCGTAAACGTGATAACGGTGAATGGATTTTAGGTCAAATTCCAGCGGCTAACTCTGCATTAGTTTCATTAAACTCTGATAATGGTGCAATTGAAGCCATGGTGGGTGGTTTTAGTTACGAACAAAGTAAATTTAACCGCGCAACCCAATCTTTAGTGCAAGTAGGTTCTTCGATTAAACCATTTATTTATGCTGCGGCATTAGAAAAAGGTTTAACGCTTTCAAGCGTATTGCAAGACAGTCCTATCTCCATTCAAAAACCAGGACAACCTTTGTGGCAACCTAAAAACTCACCTGATCGTTATGACGGTCCAATGCGTTTACGTGTAGGTTTAGGTCAATCTAAAAACATGATTGCCATCCGAGCACTACAAACCGCAGGTGTTGGCTTTACGGCTGACTTCTTACAACGATTTGGGTTCAAACGTGACCAATATTTTGCCAGTGAAGCACTTGCATTAGGTGCGGCATCCTTCACTCCATTGGAAATGGCACGTGCTTATGCGGTATTTGATAACGGTGGTTTCTTAATTGATCCTTATCTTATCGAAAAAATTCAAGATAATACCGGTAAAGATTTATTTATTGCGAATCCGAAAATTGCTTGTATTACCTGTAACGACATTCCTGTGATTTATGGTGAAACCAAAGATAAAATTGATGGTTTTAAAGATGTCGCAGAAGTGGCTAATCCTGACAATCTAAAATCCGCTAAAGGTAATAGCAACACCGATACAGATGAAGGTGAGGGTGATCAGCAACCTGAGAATGTACCAGACTTGCCAGAGCTTCAAACATCAGCATTAAATGACGGTTCTGTTGATTTAATGGCGGATGCGAAAGATGGTGCAGCAAAACAAGAATACGCACCTCGTGTGATTAGTGGTGAATTAGCCTTCTTAATTCGTAGCGCATTAAATACGGCGATTTATGGTGAGCAAGGACTTAGTTGGAAAGGTACCAGCTGGCGTATTGCTCAAAGCATTAAACGTAGTGACATCGGTGGTAAA
>JAGZXE010000143.1:0-5049 GCA_018378615.1 Parahaemophilus parainfluenzae | reverse complement strand
AAAAAGCCCGTAACTATGTAGTGAAATTGCAAGGTGGAGATGAATATTGCCGCACAATGTGGAAAAAATTAGTCGATATCACCATGCAACAAAACCAACGTAACTACGATCGTTTGAATGTCACATTGACCGAAAAAGATGTGATGGGTGAAAGCCTTTATAACCCAATGTTACCTGCTATCGTTGAAGATCTGAAAAAACAAGGTTTAGCGGTTGAAGATGAAGGTGCATTAGTGGTTTATCTTGATGAATTCAAGAATAAAGAAGGCGAGCCAATGGGTGTTATCGTTCAGAAGAAAGATGGCGGTTTCCTTTATACCACTACTGACATCGCTGCAGCGAAATATCGCTATGAAACCTTAAAAGCGGATCGCGCATTAGTATTCTCTGATACACGTCAAAGCCAACATATGCAACAAGCGTGGTTAATTACGCGTAAAGCAGGCTATGTACCAGATAGCTTCTCACTTGAACATAAAAACTTCGGTATGATGTTGGGTAAAGATGGTAAACCATTCAAAACTCGTACTGGCGGCACCGTAAAATTAGCAGATTTATTAGATGAAGCGATTGAGCGTGCAACTGTATTAATCAATGAGAAAAATACCAATTTATCTGACGATGAAAAAACAGCGGTTATTGAAGCGGTGGGTATCGGTTCGGTGAAATATGCGGATCTTTCTAAAAACCGTACCACTGACTATGTATTCGATTGGGACAATATGCTCAGCTTTGAAGGTAATACTGCGCCTTATATGCAATATGCTTACACGCGTATTCGTTCAATCTTCAATAAAGCAGACGTGAATCCAACCGCACTTGCAGAAGCGAGAATTCAGCTTTCTGATGAAAAAGAACGTGCATTAGCCATCAAATTGCTTCAATTTGAAGAAGCGGTTCAAACAGTGGGCAAAGAAGGAACACCGCATGTGCTCTGTGCTTATTTATATGAATTGGCGGGTGTATTCTCTTCATTCTATGAACACTGTCCAATCTTAAATGCTGAAGACGAAAGCGTAAAATTAAGCCGTTTAAAACTTGCTTCTCTTACAGAGAAAACCTTAAAACAAGGTTTAGAGTTATTAGGCATTAAGACAATCGAAAAAATGTAAAAAAGTGCGGTCAATTTCGACCGCACTTTTTCTTTATACATCCACTAAAATAAGTATCGCCGCTTCTCCGCCCCATTCTTTTGGTGCTTGGTGTAATGCTCGGACTCTAGGGTGCTGAACTAACCAACGTGGAATTTGTTTTTTCAACGTAAACGTACCATAGCCAGTCATGATGCTTGCGCAATAAACATGCTCATCTTCACAAGCTAACAACAGTGCTGCCAATTCCATTTTGGCTTGCTCACGGGTTAAACCATGCAAATCCAAAAATAATTCAGGTGAAAAATCTCCACGACGAAGTTGCTTCAATAAATGGCTATCTTCCCCTTCGCGTAAATATTTGATGACACCATCATGTTCATTTAGCAAGGGTTCATATTCATCGGAAAAATAGAAAAGCGTATCTTCTTTTTCTCGAATATCACGTAAATGGGATTTTTTTTGACTGCTCTTTTGACGAGGTGCCACAAAGGTATCTTGCTTGATGGGTTTGATCCCTTTTGTTTCCGCCCGAAAAAGATCGAAATCATCTAGTTCTGTCATTATTTTTCTCAATTTGTTATTTTGCTTAATGATAGCACATCTATTCTATGGTATAACTAGCCAAAATTTTTATTGAGGCACAAAATGGAAACCTTACACAATCAAGAACTTGTTGCGACAATTTTAGAAGATAATGTGGCAAGTGAATTAACAACTATTCAAGATTTTTTACGCTGGACATACAGCACATTCAACCGTTCTGATATTTATTACGGGCAAGGCCATGACAATGCGTGGGATGAAAGCCTTCAATTAGTGCTTGCGGGGCTTCAATTACCGCTCGATTTACCGCAAGATTTATTTAACAGTAAACTGACTCATTCAGAAAAAGAAACCTTAGTACAATTAGTTTTAAGTCGTATTGAACAACGTGTGCCAGTCGCTTATTTAACGAATAGTGCGTGGTTCTGCGGATTAGAATTTTATGTAGATGAGCGCACAATTATTCCACGCTCGCCAATTAGTGCATTAATCCAAGATAAATTTGCTCCGCTTTTAAAATCTGATCCAAAACGCATTTTGGATCTTTGTACTGGTAGTGGTTGTATTGCAATCGCGACGGCTGAAGCCTTTCCTGAGGCTGAAGTGGATGCGGTCGATCTTTCTGTGGATGCGTTAAATGTGGCAGAGATCAATATTGCGCGCCACCAATTAGAACACCGTGTTTTCCCGATTCAATCAGATTTATTCCAAAATCTCTTCGGTCAGCAATATGATTTAATCGTGACCAACCCGCCTTATGTGGATGAAGAAGACTTAGCGGATATGCCGGAAGAATTCCACTATGAACCTGAATTAGCCTTAGGTTCCGGTGTTGATGGTTTAGAAATTACAAAGCAAATTTTAAAACAAGCACCAGATTATTTAACGCCAAATGGCATGCTCGTTTGTGAAGTAGGCAACAGCATGGTGAGCCTTATCAAGCAAAAAACTTTTACTGACTCGTCGTTTCTTTTCTACCCTTGCATTCTTTTCCATGCAAACGGTATTTTTCATCTATTTACAAGGAAAAGGATTAAGCAACAGCGAAATTGCCTTTTCACTCTCGTTGCTTTTCTTCTGCAACCAAGCATTAGCTATTTTAGCTGGTATTTGGGGTGACCGTTTTGGACTGGCTAAAATGATGTTGCTCGGGTGCTTTTTAGATGTGATTGCCTATATTTTCTTTCTCTCTGCAGACAATTACATCCTGCTTTTAATTGCCACCACCTGTTTTGGCTTAGGCAACTGTTTGTTTGGTACTAATGCAAAAGCCTGCCTACTTGTACTCGCAGGCGAGGAATACAAAGAAAAAACTCGATTACAGGGAAAATATTTGAAAGTCACTTCCATGTCGTCTATGTTTGCGCCTTTATTGGTGATTCCATTTATCAAATACAATCACATTGAATGGTTGATTTGGATCTGCTTTGCGATGGAAGCGGTTCTCTTTGCCTTAATGGTTAAACCGTTTTATCAAATTCAAACCTTGCAAACCTTAGTGAAATTTCGCTTTGCCCAAATTAAAGAAATCATCACTAAAGAATTTTTATTGGTGCATTTGATGTTGTTTATTCCTCTTTCCATTGCAACCTCATTCTTTGTTATCTTCCCGTTTCTTTTTGATAATAAATTAGGTATGCCGGAACACTCCCCTATTGCACTTTTTGTAAATGGTTTGTTGACTGTGTCATTACAAAGTTATTTTTCTCGAAAAATTAATTTAACGATTAAACAGACCCTATGGGTGGCACCAATCTTGGCTATTGGTATTATCTTGCCTTGGTTTATTACGTTGAAATATATTTCTGTAGTTTCTGCTTATATTTACTTGATCATCTTCACGGTGATTGAAGTCTATGCTTTAACCGCGATGGCAAATTTATTAGTAAAATTTGATAATGGTACAAACCGAGGTTTTATCTTTGGCTCATCACGATTATTACTTTCTATCGCAACAGTTATCGTCATGAACTTAGTGCCACATTTGTTTTTATTATAAAAAAAGAAACGGTCAGAATTCACATTAAATTCTGACCGCACTTTTATATTTTTCTATGCTTATTTCACTTCTAATTCAACATTATCAAACAATTTCTTCACCGCGCTGTTATCACGCAATTTCTCAGCCTTTTCAACCATTGGGCGAGTTAAGTGTGGAGAGAAGAATTCAATAAAGTCATACATATAGTTGCGTAAGAAAGTACTGTGTTTAAACGCAATTTGCGTCATACTCGCACGGAATAAATGCCCAGCATCAATTGCCACTAAATCCTTATCTGCTGGTGTATGTGCCATAGAGGCCATAATACCCACACCTAATCCTAAACGCACATAAGTTTTAATCACGTCAGCATCCGTTGCGGTAAACACAATATTCGGCAGAATCCCCGCACGGTTAAACGCATAATCCAAATCAGAAACACCGGTAAAACCGAAGGTATAAGTGACTAACGGATATTTGCCTAACTCCTCAACTGTAAGGTTTTTTACTTTTGCTAAAGGATGGTCAGGTTTAACAATCACCGAACGATTCCACAAATAACAAGGCAGTTGAATCAAATCATCAAAAAGATACGGTGCTTCTGTTGTGATCGCTAAATCCACTTCACCAGAAATCAATGCATCATGGATTTGCGTCGGTGAACCTTGATGAATATGTAAACTTACATCCGGATATTGTTTAGAGAAACGTTCCACCACAGCCGGCAACATATAACGCGCTTGCGTATTGGTTGTCGCAATGCGTAACACGCCATGATTCGGACAAGTATATTCATTGGCCACTGATTTAATGCTTTGGGCTTTCACTTGCTGCATTTTCATCGCGAATACCACCTATTTTTTATAGCGTTTACTTAACTCAGTATAACGTTTTACTGCTTTACGAATTTGACCTGATTTTGGTCGGCGACGAGGTTTCGTCACATCCAATTTAGTTTCGGTTTCAGGTGGCAAGCCCACTAATTCACGTAAATAGTTGACGTTTTCCAGATCCATTTCTTCCCAACCACCACGCGGTAAGCCTTTCATTAGCTTAATGTTGCCGTAACGAATACGGATTAAGCGACTCACCTGAATACCTTGAGATTCCCACAGACGGCGTACTTCACGGTTACGACCTTCCATTAAAGTCACATCGTACCATTGGTTAATCCCCACACCACCTGCAAATTTGATTTCTTTGAAATTGGCTGGGCCATCTTCCAACTGCACACCTTTACGTAAACGCGCTAACATAGCGTCATCCACTTGACCAAATACACGCACAGAATACTCACGTTCAACTTCTCGGCTTGGGTGCATTAAACGGTTAGCTAATTCGCCATCTGTTGTGAAAAGCAATAAGCCTGAAGTATTAATATCCAAACGACCGACAGCAATCCATCTTGCGCCATTTAAGCGTGGTAAACGA
>JAGZXE010000142.1:0-4468 GCA_018378615.1 Parahaemophilus parainfluenzae | reverse complement strand
TTCCGTATGTTGCAAATACGTGATAAATCGACTTTTCTTAATTTCTTCTTCAAAAACGACCGCACTTTTTGGGATAAGGTATTCAGCCATGGAATCATTATTCAAGTAAATTTGTTGCGTAGTTTATCATTGATAGCGGATTTATCGAAATTTCCCCATAATTATTGTATGATATAGCTCAATTTCAATAAAACTGATAAATAACAATGACTGAAATTACTGTCAATAAAACCCTTGATACCGTTGGTTTACGTTGTCCTGAACCTGTAATGCTCGTGAGAAAAAATATTCGCCACATGAATGAAGGTGAAGTATTGCTTATTTTGGCGGACGACCCTGCCACTACTCGCGATATTCCCAGCTTCTGCCAATTTATGGAACATACGCTTTTAGCGAGTGAAACCCAAGCCCCCCCTTTTAAATACTGGGTGAAAAAAGGCCAATAAAAATGCGGCCATTATTGACCGCACGTTGATTACCCTTTTACTGGTACTTCATATCCTAAATCATAATACTTTTGTTTTACAAAATCTGACGTTAATAAATTTTCACGTTGTAGCCAAACCCACGGTATCACCAAATCTTGCTCGCCCGCGGCATACGAAGCAATTTCATACTCATGATAAATAAAATGAATACCATCGTGTGCAAGATAGAAATTCTTAGAAACATCAAAATCTGTTTTTTTCGTAAACGCCTCTTCATCTTTTATACGACCATAATCCGTATAAAAACTCCATAATAATTCTTTAACTTCAGGGAGCTTTTTCTGTTCAATAATATCGGAAAGCGTTAGTACTTTATGTGTAGTCATATCTATAGTTAAATATTCGCTACCACCTAAACCGTGTGCTCCCCCTGTATAGCTATAATACCTTATAGCAAAAGTCGCTAATTTTTCTTTTTGACCAACAAACATCATCCAAGTATTACTAGAGAAGCCTAGCTCAGGTTCTTTTTCTAAAGATTCTTTTACATCATTCCAAATTGTTTTGTATTTACTTAGCATCTGATCTCGTGTTTTAGATACATTTTCTCCAAAATCGTTTTTAACCAATTCTGACCACAATAAATCATTTAACCAAGCTACATTGGTTTTTAGCCCTAAAAGACTAATATTCACTTCCCCTTCATCACTGCTAAACCAACGCTCCTGTGATTTTGAATATTTAATTTTTTCTACTTTTTCAAAAATAACATCTTTTTCCGCAAAAATAGCAGGAATAACCTTCTCCGCCTTTTCTTTTTCAGCTTTTAATTGCGTATTTTCTGCTGTTAGTTGTGCAATTGTCTGCGTTTGTTGCTCAATGGTTGCTTTCGCTTCTTTATCTTCACAACCTGTTACAGTAAAAAGTGCGGTTAAAATTAAGGCTGAAATGAATGTCTTTTTCATGTGTTATCCTATAAATCAAATGTATCTTTATCACGTAGAATATGATCATTGCCTTTGCGGCGTAAAAAGCCGGTACGGTCAAAATATTCCATTAATTGAACTGTCAGTTTTCGACCAAAGTTCAGTTTATCACGTAATTCATTTACGGCAACTTTACCTTCTTCGCCTGCCATTTGCTTAATTAATCGAGCATAAGCATAAATGCTTTCAGTCAGGAAAAAACGGTCTTTTACGATTGGCGTAAGATAGCCCAATTTACCCGCTTTATACATAAAATTACGCATCACACTTTCATCTTGCGCCAAGGCTGTTGCCATATCACGCACCCAAATGGCTTGACCATGCGCTTTCTCAAATTCAGCTAACACCGCTTGCCATAAGCTTTGTTCTTCGGCTGAAAATTGGATTTTGTGAGAAGGCAAATGTAACCAACCACGAGTCTGCTGCAATTGGCCTTCATCAAGCATTTCTTCAATAAAATGATAAATCAGATTTTCCGGTTGGTTTAGTGTCGCAATACGGTATAACCGGGCCTTACTCAAACCTAGCTGATCATTATGTTGCTCATGATAGGTAGCAAGTGCGGTCAAAATTTGCTGCGTTTTTTCACGTTGATAATCGCGATTAAAACACCAATTTTGGAAACGGATATCGCCGTTCTCGGCCAATGCTTCAGCCAATTGATTTTCGGTTAGTTGCTCACTCCACATTAAAGCTTGAGCTGAAATCGCCTCTTTTTGTAAGGTCAATCCGATGCGTTGTGTGGCGGTTTGAACCTGATTAAGTTTAGTCAAGAACGCTAAACGAGACTCCGTACGCTTATAACGTTTTGGTGAGTGAATTTCGAGTACCTTCGCCCCACCAATTAATATTTTTGCATCGCCACTACGTAAAATTAATTTATCCCCGAAGGCCAAAAATAATGGCTGCTCTAAAATAACTTCCGCCAAAGTGCGGTCATTTTTCATTGCATTTTTGCTTTCAAGCAAGGTAAGCTTACCTGTTGTGCGGCTTGCTGCATGATAAATGTGCACAGGCTGACTATCTTTCAAATTCACTTCAGGCGTAATTTCAATGGTAATACGATCAGTTGGCTCAAGTGGTTCTGAGGCTAACAACCAATCGCCGCGTTGCATTGGAATACGATCTAAATCGACATTTAAATTGAGGGCTAAGCGTTGACCAGCCAAGCCTTTCTCACTCGGTGTGTTTGTGCCGATGTAATAAAATAATGAGATTCAGCTAAGAATGGATAATCTGTCTGAATTTGTGTTTTTAGTGCCTCGATTTGCTCATTTGTTGCTCGGTCAGCCTTGGTAATCACTACCATGATTTCAGTAAATTGAAGCTGATGCAAAATCGCTAAGTGTTCTTTAGTTTGTGCGGCAATCCCTTCATCGGCTGCAACAATAAGCATGGCATAATGCACACCACCAAGCCCGGCCAACATGTTGGCGAGAAACTTTTCATGACCAGGTACATCAATAAACCCAAGCACTTTCTCTTTTAAAGGCAAATAGGCATAGCCTAAATCAATGGTCATGCCACGTTTTTTTTCTTCCGGCAAATGAGCGGTATTCGTACCTGTTAGTGCTTTTAAAAGGGCTGTTTTACCATGATCGACGTGCCCTGATGTTACTATGATCATAATTTTTCCACCGTATCTAATAATGCCTTAAAGTCAGCCACGCTACGTAAATCTAACCAAATCTTTCCTTTCTCAACACGGCCAATTATTGGTTGTTCTAACGCTTTGAATATTGTTAAAAGTGCGGTCAATTTTGCCTCTGTTTTTTCAGCTATCGTTACCGCAATAGAAGGAATCGTCGCCATCGGTTGAGAGCCACTCCCAATTTGAGCAAAGCTTTCTTCAATCTCAACCTGGTAATCTTTTAAGCGATTTGCTAAACAGGCTTTAAGTTGTTCAGCTTTTTCTTTTAATACATCCATTGATTGGGTGAGTAAATGCAAAGTTGGCAACGTTTCAGTGAGTTTTTCGGGTTGGAGATAAAGGCGTAATGTTGCCTCAAGCCCGGCTAAAATAACTTTATCACAACGCAACACGCGCTTTAATGGGTGAGCTTGTAACTGAGCAATCCACTCTTTTTTACCGACGATAATACCGGCTTGTGTTCCACCCAATAATTTATCGCCTGAAAATGACACCAAGTTTACGCCCTGTGTGACTTTTTCTTGTACCGTCGGCTCATTCGGTAAATGATATTGGCTTAGATCAATCAATGCACCGCTACCAAGATCCGTCATCACTGGAATATCAAATTCTCGTCCAAGATCAACTAGCTCTTGTTCTGAAACCGAAGCGGTAAACCCACTAATATGATAGTTACTGCAATGTACTTTCATTAAGAAAGCGGTGTTTTCATTGATTGCTTGACGATAATCTTTCAAATGTGTGCGGTTTGTAGTTCCGACTTCAATAAGTTTACAGCCTGCTTGAGCCATAATGTCAGGGATGCGAAATGCGCCACCAATTTCAATTAACTCACCACGAGAAATAATCACTTCTTTATCTTTTGCAAAAGTAGCTAACATCAAGAGTACGGCTGCCGCATTATTATTCACAATACATGCAGCCTCTGCACCTGTGAGTTGTGCAAGTAGTTCACTAATATAATTATCTCGATGACTACGTTTGCCTTCATCCAAATCATATTCCAGTGCAACGTTACCTTTCATCGCATGAAGTGCCGCTTGTTGTGCACTTTCAGCCCATAATGCTCGCCCCAAATTTGTATGTAATATCGTGCCTGTTAAGTTATGAACTGATTTAATCTGTACATGATTTTGTTGAGTCAATCGTTCTTGTAAATAATGCAATGTACTCAGATGATCGGCAAAAAAGTGCGGTAAGTTTTGGTGTTGTCTGATAAACTCGCGTCCTTCAGACAATAATTGGCGCAACTCGCGTACAACGGCTGAATGACCAAATTCAGTTAAAAGCATTTCACCTTCTGGTGTTTTTAAAAATTTATCTACCGAAGGAAGTTGTTGAAAAAGTGCGGTCATTTTTAATTCCTATTTCAAAATGGCGTTGAATTGCGAACTAATTTACGC
>JAGZXE010000141.1:0-2957 GCA_018378615.1 Parahaemophilus parainfluenzae | reverse complement strand
AGAAACCGGATTGCCAGGTAAACCGCAGAACCAAGCATTTTCTAATTTACCAAATGCAAATGGTTTGCCGGGTTTCATCGCAATTTTCCAGAAATTCACCTGACCGACTTTTTCTAATACAGTTTTTGTGAAGTCAGCTTCACCCACCGAAACGCCACCGCTTGTGATGACAAGATCTGCTTGAGCTTGTGCTTCCACAAAAGCGGCTTCAAATTCTGCTTGGTTATCTGGCAGAATACCGAAATCAAGTACGTCACAATTTAATTTTTCTAGCATTAATTTCACGGTGAAACGGTTGGTATCGTAAATTTGTCCCGCTTGTAATGGTTGACCAACAGGGACTAATTCATCGCCAGTTGAAAGCACGGCCACTTTTAAACGTGGGTAAGCTTTGACTTCAGCGATACCTAATGAGGCGAGCAAAGGTAAAGAAACAGCATTTAACTCATCGCCTTGATGTAATACCACATCACCTTTTTTTACATCTTCACCAATACGGCGAATATTCTGATTAGCTTTAGGTAAGGCTGCAAAGGTAACAGAACCATCTTCATTGACGGTGACCTCTTCTTGCATAACCACCGCATCAGCACCTTCAGGAATCATCGCACCCGTCATAATTCTGACCGCACTTTGGGCTCCCCATTTCCCTTGAAACGGATTACCCGCAAAGGATTTTCCCGCAACAGAAAGCGTCATGGATTGCTGTAAATCGGCTAAACGAACCGCATAGCCATCCATCGCGGAATTATCAAAAGAAGGCACGTTAATTGGAGAAATCACATCTTCCGCACAGACACGATCAGCTGCTTCAGTTAAAGCAAGAGTTTCAGTTTTTGTTGGGAAGGGAAGTTGGTTGAGCATTTGCGCCAAGGCATCTTCAAGTGGCAACATAATCAATCCTTTGGGTTGAGCGAAATAAAAGTGGATATATTGTAGCCTGAAATACAATATGAAGGAAATTAATAAATTAGGGTGATTTTTCGCATTTTACGAATAATTCATCTTTTGCTAAAATGCCGCATTATTTTTTTATAAATGGAAAGTGAATGAACTCGATTTCACCTGATGCGGAAAATGTCCGCCGAGCCTTGGTAGCCAAAGGCATCGAAACACCAATGATTGATCCGACTCAATGTAAAGATGAGCGCCGTGCGGCGATTGCTTCGCATATGCGTGAAGTGATGAAATTGATTGGGTTAGATCTGCGTGATGATAGCCTAGAAGAAACGCCAAATCGCTTAGCTAAAATGTTTATTGATGAAATTTTCAGTGGGATGGATTATGCCAATTTCCCGAAAATGACGAAAATTAAAAACCAAATGAAAGTGAGCGAAATGGTGCAGGTGAATGACATCACCTTGACCAGTACTTGCGAACATCATTTTGTGACGATTGATGGCAATGTTGCTGTGGCATATTATCCAAAAGATTGGGTAATTGGCTTGTCTAAAATCAATCGCATTGTGGCGTTTTTTGCACAACGTCCACAAGTGCAAGAGCGTTTAACTGAACAGCTTTTAACGGCATTTCAAACTATTTTAGAAACCGATGATGTGGCAGTTTATGTGAAAGCGACACATTTCTGTGTGAAAGCTCGCGGGGTAAAAGATACCCACAGTTATACTGTGACATCAGCCTATGGTGGGGTCTTTTTAGAAGATCGCGAAACTCGCAAAGAATTTTTATCTTCTATTTAGAAGTAATGAGCAAAAGCACCGAATAATCGGTGCTTTTTTGTTTATTAATTGTACGGATATAAGTTAAAATCTGCTCTTTCATTTTTATTTTGATTTTAATTTTTCTTGAGGATTTTCATGGCGAAAGCTAATTCAAAACTTTTTCTTGTTTTATTACTCGGCGTCCTTTCTGCATTTGGACCATTTGTAGTGGATCTTTATTTACCTTCACTGCCACAACTTGCGAGCTTTTTTGAAACAAATGCCTCAATGACACAGCTTACGCTCACCACAGCCATGATTGGTTTAGCGCTAGGACAGTTACTTCTTGGGCCACTCAGTGATAAATTTGGTCGAAAAAAACCGCTTATTATTTCATTAGTCATTTATATCATCAGCACAGTTTTAATTGTGTTTTCACCAAATATTGAAACGATGATTGTTTTACGTGTGATTCAGGGGCTTTCTTCGGCAGGAAGTGTTGTCATTTCTCGTGCGGTTGCAACGGATCTTTATCGTGGTCGTGAAATGACACGTTTCTTTGGTTTATTAATGACAATTAATGGACTCGCGCCAATTATTTCACCAATCCTTGGTAGTTTATTGTTGGAATACATCAGTTGGAAAGGCGTATTTGTTTTCCTTGCATTGATTGGTGTGATTGTTTTGATTTTCAGCTTCCGTCTAAAAGAAAGCTTAAGTGTCGAAAATCGCTTACAAGGTTCAATATTTTCCACCTTTTTGACTTTTGGTGTGATTATCAAAAATCGCTTATTTATGAGCTATGTAGGAATTCAAAGTTTCTTGCTTGGTTCCATGTTTGCCTATATTGCGGCTTCGCCATTTATTTTCCAAAGCTTCTATGGGTTGAGTGCATTTATCTTTAGTTTATGTTTTGGAGCGAATGGTTCTGCATTAGTCATCGGGGCAAATGTTGGTGGTAAATTGCCAAATCGTCAGGCTTTAGCTATTGGTGTTTTTGCTTTTGTGGTTGCTGCACTTTATACCATTGCGGTATTGATTATTCAGCCTTACTGGTTATTTATTGAAATCGGTTTCTTTGCAATGTTGTTATTAATGAGTATTACTTTCCCGGCTATTTCTTCTTTAGCCATGGAAAGTGAGCGCCAATATGCAGGCAGTGCATCCGCTTTGTTAGGTTTTGCACCTTTCTTTTTAGGTGGTGTAGTATCTCCGTTAGTGGGTATCGGCAATATTTTCTATTCAACATCCTTCGTTATTCTAATCTGTGCCTTACTTGCTTTGAGTATCTATTGG
>JAGZXE010000140.1:0-5630 GCA_018378615.1 Parahaemophilus parainfluenzae | reverse complement strand
CGTATTTACTTCTCGTGCAGAATACCGTTTGTTATTACGTGAAGATAATGCGGATATTCGTTTAACGCCAATTGCCCATGAATTAGGTTTGATTGATGAAGCTCGCTGGGCACGCTTTAATCAAAAAATGGAAAATATTGAACAGGAACGCCAACGCTTACGCAGCATTTGGTTGCATCCGCGTTCTGAATATTTAGAAGAAGCGAATAAAGTACTTGGTAGCCCACTTGTGCGTGAAGCCAACGGTGAAGATTTATTGCGTCGTCCTGAAATGACCTACGATATTTTAACTTCTTTAACGCCATACAAACCGGCAATGGAAGACCTAGAAGCCGTAGAACAAGTGGAAATAGCGATTAAATATCAAGGCTATATTGAGCATCAGCAAGAAGAAATTGAAAAACAAAAACGCCACGAAAATACAGCTATCCCAGCTAACTTTGATTACAGCAAAGTGTCTGGTTTATCGAATGAAGTACGTGCGAAGTTAGAACAACATCGTCCTGTTTCAATTGGTCAAGCCAGCCGAATTTCAGGCATTACTCCTGCGGCAATTTCAATTATTCTGGTGAATTTGAAAAAACAAGGTATGTTGAAACGCGGCGAATAATGTTTAAAAATGAAAAGTGCGGTTAAAACTAACCGCACTTTTTTATGATTAAATTTAAAGAACCTTATTAATGGGCGAGAGCTTGTTTCACTGCTACATCCAATCCTGCTGTTGGACGACCAAGCAATTTCTCAAGGGTTTTGTCTTCTGAGAATAATGCACCGTTTGATGCATCTACATCCCATTGTGCAATTAAGCCTGCAAATCCTTCATCTAATCCTGCTTGTACAAGTGCTGCGGCATAGTCTGCTGCAGGAATATCCACGTAAGGGATATCTTTACCTGTTTGTTTGCTGATTTCTGCTGCAAGGTCGGCTAATGTCCAGCTGGTTGATCCGGCAAGTTCGTAAGTTTGGTTTTCATGACCTTCACTTAATGCGACGTTTACTGCTGCTTCAGCAAGTTCTGCACGAAGTACAGACGAAATTTTGCCGTTTTTTGCTGAACCGTAGAAAGCATTGTTTGCTAATGCTGCCGGAATTGAAGCTGTGTAGTTTTCGGTGTACCAACCATTGCGTAAAATAGTGTAAGTAATACCCGAAGCTTTTAATGCGGCTTCAGTTTCAACGTGCTCACCGGCAAGGGATTTTACGGTATTATCGTTTGTCGCGCCGAGTAAACTGGTGTAAATAATGTGTTTCACGCCTGCTTTTTTTGCCGCTTCAATCACGTTGTTGTGCTGTACAAAACGATGACCGATTTCATTGCTTGACACCAAAATTAACGTATCCACGCCTTGTAATGCCTCTACTTGCCCTTCTGTTTTTGAATAATCAAATTTGCGGGCTTCTACATCTGAAATTTTTGTAGGATTACGCACAAGAGCGATGACATTTGCGTGTTTTGCTTTTAATAAGTTTAGGGCGATTGCGCCGAATTGACCTGTTGCACCAGTAATAGCGATAGTTTTAGTTGTCATAAGGTTTTCCTTCTCGTTAAGTTTAAGTTGTGTTTGAACATTTGATTGTTCGCTTGATGTGGCGTATTATATTTCAATACTTACTTTTGAGAAGTACTTACATAAACGTAAGTTTTGGAATTTTTTAAAAATAATTTTTAACTTATTGATTTTTAAGGAATTAAAAATGAAAAAAAATTTAAATCGTGGGAATGTTCTGGCTTCAGCTTGCCCTTCTCGCCAAATTTTGCAGCATTTAACAAGCCGCTGGGGAGCATTGGTATTAGTCACTTTGAATTCTGGTACAAAACGTTTTAGCGAACTTCGTCGATCTATTGATGGTGTAAGCGAACGAATGTTAACAAAAACTTTGCAAGAATTGGAAGCAGACGGCATGTTAATTCGTAAATCCTATAATACTGTGCCACCACAAGTAGATTACACATTAACAGAATTTGGATCTCAGGCTTCTAACAAAATGTCAGAGTTGGTAGATTGGTTGGAAACGAATTTAAATGATATTTTATTAAGCCAACAGAAATAATGTTTCAAGGTGGACATTTTCAAGTAGAATGACAACAAACAGACAAAATAGATAGAAAAATGAAAGCAAAACTCGAAAATTTACTGGCTCAAGCAGAAATTCAATTAACCGATCTACAAAAAGATCAACTGATCCAGTTAGTACAATTACTCAATAAATGGAACAAAGCCTATAATTTAACTTCTGTACGTGATCCACAGGAAATGTTAGTAAAACATATCTTGGATAGTATTGTTGTTAGTTTTTACTTACAAGGGGATCGTTTTATTGATGTAGGAACAGGTCCAGGCTTACCAGGACTGCCTTTGGCCATTATTAACCCCACTAAGCAATTTGTCTTGTTAGATAGCTTAGGCAAGCGCATTAGCTTCATTCGAAATGCAGTACGTGAGTTAGGACTAACAAATGTAGAACCTGTTCTTAGTCGTGTTGAGGAATACCAACCTGAACAAAAATTCGACGGTGTATTAAGTCGTGCATTTGCTTCGTTAAAAGATATGACAGATTGGTGTCATCATTTGCCAAAGAAAGATGGATATTTTTATGCCTTAAAAGGCATTTATCACGAAGATGAAGTTCAAGAATTAGACAAAAAATTCGAAATAAAAGACGTGATAACTATAGTTTTTGTATTTTAAAAAAATAAGATAATGTCTAAGGTTTTAACACAGGCTAAAAATCGATATCAAAAGGCGATAATCATTGAGTCGGTTTGTCTTGTTGTTTTTGGGGTATTCCTTGCAATTTGGCAAGGTGAAAGTGCGGTAGATTTTAGTTTAGGATTTATCAGTGCTTTTGTACCATTTTGTGCTTTTGCTTATATTGTTTTTTTTCGCAAACAAGATTTTTCAACAAAATTAACAGCATTTTATCGTGGTGAAGCGTTAAAGTTTATGCTAACGATTGTGCTTGTGGGGGTGTCCTTTAAATGGCTTGCTATCTCACATTTTATTTTGTTTTTTGTTGGTTTTTTTACAGCATTAGCGTTGAATAATTTTATTCCGTTTTTGTTAAATAGATCTTAATTTTTCTACAAAGGGTTGACTATGTCTGGACAAACAACTTCCGAATATATTAGTCACCACTTGTCTTTCTTGAAGACAGGTGATGGTTTCTGGAACGTTCACTTCGATACGCTTTTTTTCTCAATTGTATCGGCAGTGATTTTCTTGTTTATCTTTTCTCGTGTTGCAAAAAATGCTACGACAGGCGTACCAGGCAAAATGCAATGTTTGGTTGAAATTGTTGTAGGTTGGGTTGATGGTATTGTGAAAGAAAACTTTCATGGTCCGCGTAATGTGGTAGCACCAATTGCTTTAACCATTTTCTGCTGGGTATTCATTATGAATGCTATTGACTTAATCCCAGTTGATTTTCTTCCTCAATTTGCCGGTCTTTTTGGTATTCATTACTTAAGAGCAGTACCAACAGCAGATATCAGTGCAACATTAGGTATGTCAATCTGTGTATTCTTCCTCATTCTTTTCTATACAATTAAATCAAAAGGTTTTGGTGGTTTAGTTAAAGAATATACACTCCACCCTTTTAATCATTGGGCGTTTATTCCTGTAAACTTTATTCTTGAAACTGTAACTTTATTAGCGAAACCTATTTCTCTTGCTTTCCGTCTTTTCGGTAATATGTATGCAGGGGAATTAATCTTTATTCTTATCGCTGTGATGTACTCTGCAAATGTGGCCATTGCAGCATTGGGAATCCCATTACACCTAGCTTGGGCTATTTTCCATATTTTGGTTATTACGTTACAAGCATTCATCTTTATGATGTTAACGGTGGTTTATTTAAGTATTGCTTATAACAAAGCAGAACATTAATTTTTATTAACCGGCTCTAGGGCTAAACTTAACTTCTATCTATTGGAGAACATTATGGAAACTGTAATTACAGCGACAATCATTGGTGCATCAATTCTTCTTGCATTTGCTGCATTAGGTACTGCAATCGGATTTGCGATCTTAGGTGGTAAATTCTTAGAATCATCTGCTCGCCAACCTGAATTAGCATCTAGCCTACAAACTAAAATGTTTATTGTGGCTGGTCTTTTGGATGCGATTGCAATGATTGCTGTTGGTATTTCATTACTTTTCATTTTCGCAAACCCATTCATCGGTTTATTACACTAATCACCTTATTTGCTTATCAACGTAAAACAAGCATAGTAAGGAGGACGTTGTGAATTTAAATGCAACATTGATTGGTCAACTTATTGCATTCGCACTTTTCGTGTGGTTCTGTATGAAGTTTGTTTGGCCACCAATTATTAATGCGATTGAAACACGTCAAAGCCAAATTGCGAACGCCTTAGCGTCAGCTGAAGCAGCGAAAAAAGAGCAAGCAGATACTAAAAATCTTGTTGAACAAGAACTTTTATCTGCAAAAGTACAAGCTCAAGAAATTTTAGATGCTGCGAATAAACGTCGCAATGAAGTGTTAGACGAAGTGAAGGCAGAAGCTGAAGAACTAAAAGCAAAAATTATTGCTCAAGGTTATGCTGAAGTAGAAGCAGAACGTAAACGTGTTCAAGAAGAATTACGTGTTAAAGTGGCTTCATTAGCAGTAGCGGGTGCTGAGAAAATTGTGGGTCGTTCTATTGATGAAGCGGCAAACAATGACATTATTGATAAATTAGTTGCAGAGTTATAAGAGGCTTAGCTTATGTCAGAATTAACTACAATAGCTCGCCCTTATGCAAAAGCTGCATTCGACTTTGCCATTGAACAAAGTGCGGTTGAAAAATGGACTGAAATGTTAGGTTTTGCTGCAGCCGTGGCTGAAGATGAAACGGTAAAAGCTTACTTAAGTAGTTCTCTTTCTGCACAGAAATTAGCTGATACAGTAATTTCTATTTGTGGCGAACAATTGGATCAATATGGGCAAAATCTTATTCGGTTAATGGCTGAAAATAAGCGTTTGAGTGCGATTCCTACCGTGTTTGAAGAATTTAAACATTATGTGGAAGAACATCAAGCTATTGCAGAAGTTGAAGTAACTTCCGCACAACCATTGAATGCAACACAAATCGAAAAAATTGCAGCTGTAATGGAAAAAAGATTAGCTCGCAAAGTGAAATTAAATTGCAATGTAGATAGCTCACTGATTGCCGGTGTAGTGATTCGTACAGAAGATTTTGTGATTGACGGAAGTAGTCGTGGACAACTTGCTCGTCTCGCAAATGAGTTGCAATTATAAGAGGAATACAAGATGCAACTAAATTCAACTGAAATTAGTGAATTGATTAAAAAACGCATCGCTCAATTTGACGTGGTGAGCGAAGCCCGTAATACAGGGACAATTGTTTCTGTAAGCGACGGGATTATTCGTATTCATGGCTTAAGCGATGTGATGCAAGGCGAAATGATCGCCTTACCAGGCAACCGTTACGCAATGGCACTTAACCTTGAACGTGATTCTGTTGGTGCGGTAGTAATGGGTCCTTACGCAGATTTAGCGGAAGGTATGGAAGTACAATGTACTGGCCGTATTCTTGAAGTACCAGTTGGTCGTGGTTTATTAGGTCGTGTGGTAAATACACTTGGTCAACCAATCGATGGTAAAGG
>JAGZXE010000139.1:0-2973 GCA_018378615.1 Parahaemophilus parainfluenzae | reverse complement strand
AATATCTAATGCACGAACGGTATCAACGGTACGACCATCAATACGTGGTTCACCTGCAATGATACGGCCACGAACGATTTGGCTTTCAAGTGCGGTGAAGATATCCACGATTTTACCTTCGCTGATCTCTTCATCTTCTGCTGTGATTTGTGCAATCACATCTGCTTTAATCGTATCGATTTGCTCGTAACGAGCTTGTTTTTCAGTAATGCGGTATGCATCGCCTAAACGAGCTTCAGCAATCGCTTTTACTTTGTTAATTAAATCTGTGTTTGGTTGTGGCGCAACCCAATCCCAACGCGGTTTACCTGCTTCTTTTGCAAATTCTTTGATTGCTTCAATCACAACTTGTTGTTGTTGATGACCGAATACTACCGCCGCTAACATTTGTTCTTCAGTTAAAATATCAGCTTCAGATTCAACCATTAATACGGCTTTGTCAGTACCTGCAACTACTAAGTCTAAACGGCTTTGTTTTTGTTCAGCCATGGTTGGATTTAATACGAATTGGTTGTCGATAAAACCAACGCGCGCTGCACCGATAGGGCCATTGAAAGGCACACCAGATAAGGTTAATGCAGCAGAAGCACCAATCATTGCTACTAAGTCAGGGCTGATTTGTGGGTTTACAGAAACTACAGTTGCCACAACTTGGATTTCGTTGAAGAAACCTTCTGGGAATAATGGGCGAATTGGACGGTCGATTAAACGTGCAATTAAAGTCTCGCCTTCAGATGGACGACCTTCACGTTTGAAGAAACCACCAGGGATTTTACCCGCCGCATAAGTACGCTCTTGATAGTTTACGGTTAATGGGAAGAAGTCTTGACCTTCTTTCACATCTTTTTTAGCAACAACAGTCACGAATACCGTGGTATCGTCCATGCTTGCCATGACCGCAGCAGTTGCTTGACGTGCAATTGCGCCGGTTTCTAGGGTTACGGTGTGTTGACCGTATTTAAATTGTTTAACAATTGGATTCACAATGTTTTCCTTCAAAATAATATTTAAAACAAAGCTTTATTTTCCAGATTGCGACTAGCAAAAGAAATCTCTCGAAAAAATGACCGCACTTTTGGCGTTTAAAAATTGCTTTTGATAGCCGCACGCTAATGCAGAAAATAAAGCTCGCTTATTATACAGAGTTTTAAATTTATTGGTAACTTTATTTAATATAAGCAACTTGTTATCATATTCTCATACAAATACATACGTAAGGAGACACTATGATTATCAGTGCATTAAATAACCCAAATTTCAAAGTGGGTTTACCAAAAGTTATCGCAGACATTTGCGATCATCTCAATACCTTAGATCTTGAAGCATTAGAAAATGGCCGTCATGATTTAAGTAAGCAAGTTTATATGAATGTCATGGAATTTGATACGGTTGAAGCGGATAGCAAACAAGCTGAACTTCACCACAAATATCTAGATATTCAATTACTTATTCGTGGTGAAGAAAATGTTGAAGTAAGCGCGACTTATCCAAACCTCAGCTTATACGATGAATATCGTGATGCCGATGATTACCAACTCACCCCGCAAATTGAAAATAAAAGCACTGTGACACTTTTACCAAAAATGTTCGCTGTCTTTTTCCCTTATGAGCCACATAAACCAGGTTGCACCGTAAACGGCAAATCAAGTTTTGTGAAAAAACTGGTGGTGAAAGTACCAGTAGAATTGATTTAATTATTTCGATTCATTAAAGCAAAAGCGCGGTCAGAAATTTATGTATTTTTCTGACCGCACTTTTTTATTATTTAATCACCGTGATTGACCATTTTGCATCATCAATTTGCTCGAAGTTTGTGACTTCATAGCCTTCTTCTGCTGCCCAAGCGGGAATAGCCTCGGTGGCTTGTGTGCAGTCGAATTCAATTTCTAGGCCATCGCCTTTATTTAACTTAGCCATGGCTTCCTTAGCTTCAACGAGAGGAAATGGGCAAACAAGGCCAAGTGTAGGTAATTTAACGATCATATAAGCTCCTATGCTTTTGATAATTTTAAACGTTGTGGACGAATAATGGTGAAGTAGGCGGCCACCCAAGTGCCGAGAATCATCAAGGGCAATGATACCCAACCTTGCCAAGAGAAAAAGGCGGTTTCGACTAAGCCATTACCGATAGAACAGCCACCTGCAAGCGTTGCGCCAATACCCATAAGAATACCGCCGAGTCCGCTGCGTAGAATCGTGGTGGCATCCGGTACGCGGACACGAAATTCATTGCTTGCTTTCGCGCCGATAAATGAGCCAATAAAAATTCCTAAAACTAAGAATACGCCCCAGTTAATAAATTTACCGTCGCCAGTAACGAGGAATTGCATAATATTAGCGGATGGACCAGTGATCCCAAGTCCAAACTCACGACCAGTAGCGACACTGAGTGGCCAAGCGGCAAGCGCGATTAATCCGATTAACACGGCTGAGAAAAATGGGTGCCAGCGTTTTTCAAATAATAAGTGGGCAAGCCCTGTTTTCTTTGGTTTTAATGCCGCGACTTTTACGCTTGGTTTGCTGAGATGTTTGTACACATAGAAAGCTGTCACTAAAGTTAATAATGCGACTAACCACCAAGGTGAAATACCGAATGTGTCGTAAATATTGCGTTGTTCAATATTGATACTGCGTAAGGTTTTATTGAATTCGCCTAATGGGCCAGTACGCATGATGGCACTTAATAACATATAAGTGAATAACGCAACCCAACTGCCGACTAAGCCTTCTGCAGCACGGTACCACGTACCTGTCGCACAACCGCCAGCAAGAACAATGCCGATACCAAATACAAATGCACCGATAATCACTGCTAAAAAGGCAAAATTTTCAGCCGGATCAACATTTAATATACCGATTTCTTTTAAGAGGAAGAAACCAATGGATTGCACGGTAATCGCTAATAGAAGGGCTACAAACATTTTGTTATTTTTGGTGACATACATATCGCGAAATGCGCCAGTAATACAAAAG
>JAGZXE010000138.1:0-2976 GCA_018378615.1 Parahaemophilus parainfluenzae | reverse complement strand
TGGCTGCGATAGTGTGCCGTTAGTAAGAAATAACGCACCGCTTCTGCATTGTAGTGGTTTAATACATCACGAATAGTGAAGAAGTTGCCGAGGGATTTCGACATTTTTTCTTTATCTACCATGATCATGCCAGAATGGATCCAATAATTCACATATTGGCCGCCATGAGCACAGCAAGATTGCGCAATTTCATTTTCGTGGTGTGGGAACATTAAATCAGAACCGCCACCGTGAATATCAAAGTGTTCACCAAGTTGTTTGCAGTTCATTGCCGAACATTCAATGTGCCACCCTGGACGACCCGCGCCCCATGGGGATGGCCAGCTCGGTTCGTTTTCTTTCGACATTTTCCAAAGCACGAAATCCATTGGATTTTTCTTGATTTCATTGATTTCAATACGTGCACCGGCTTGTAATTGGTCGAGATCTTGGCGTGATAATTTGCCGTATTCCTTAAAGCTTTCTACATCAAACATTACGTCGCCATTGTCTGCAACATAAGCATGACCACGCGCAATCAGTTTTTCCACAATCTCAATAATTTCAGGGATATGATGCGTCGCACGAGGTTCGAAATCAGGGCGTAATACGTTTAACGCATCAAAATCTTTATACATTTCTTGCACCATACGATCTACAAGTTGATCGCAGGTTTCTTTGTTTTCTAATGCACGTTTAATGATTTTATCGTCCACATCCGTGATATTACGTACATAAGTTAAATCGTAGCCTAAAGAGCGTAAATAGCGAGCAATCACATCAAAACATACAAAGGTACGGCCGTGGCCAATATGGCATAAATCGTAAACGGTCACGCCGCACACATACATACCCACTTTTCCTTCATGGATAGGTTTGAACACTTCTTTTTCTCGAGTGAGGGTATTAAAAATCTTTAACATATTTTTTCTCTTAAAACAGGTTGGAAAACGACCGCACTTTTTCTGCTCCTTGTGGCACTTTCTCGCCATTTGTGGAATAATGAACGCCTTAATTTTCAAGAGGAAAACAACATGGTTACATTACACACAAATTTTGGCGATATTAAAATTAAACTTGATTTTGATAAAGCGCCAATCACCGCAGAAAACTTTTTAAATTATTGTAAAAACGGTTTCTATAATAACACAATTTTCCACCGTGTTATTGATGGATTTATGATTCAAGGCGGTGGTATGGAAAGTGGAATGCGTGAAAAAGCAACAAACGCACCGATCCAAAATGAAGCTAACAATCGTTTAAGCAATAAACGTGGCACAATCGCCATGGCGCGTACCTCTGATCCACATTCTGCGACGGCACAATTCTTCATTAACGTGGCAGATAATGACTTCTTAAACTACCGTTCAAAAGAGATGTTTGGCCGTGAAGTCGTGCAAGAATGGGGCTATGCCGTATTCGGTGAAGTGGTTGAAGGCATGGATGTGGTTGATAAAATCAAGAAAGTAAAAACCGGTAATAAAGGCTTCCACCAAGACGTTCCGACAGAAGATGTTGTGATTACATCCGTTTCTGTCGAATAATTAATTTGGTGTGTGGATACGCAATCTACACACCTTTTTCTTAAGTGAAATAACGCGATGCCTTTCTTCGATACTCATACCCACCTTGATTATCTTCATCATGACACTGGTGAGCCATTAGCTCAGCTGGTGGAGAACGCTAAGCAAGCTGATGTGCAAAAAATCTTGATTGTGGCGGTAAAAGAGTCAGATTTTAAAACGATCCAAAATATGACCGCACTTTTCCCTGTGCATCTTTATTGTGGACTTGGGCTACACCCTCTTTATATCAAAGAACATCAAGAGCATGATTTAGAGATATTAGATGCGGCATTATCCGTTCGTAATCAAAATTGTACAGCTGTAGCAGAAATAGGCTTAGAGTGTGCGATTCCTGATTTATTGACGGATGAATTATGGCAAAAGCAACAGCACTTTTTAGAAAGTCAGCTTTATTTAGCGAAGAAATACAATCTGTCGGTCAATTTACATAGCCGAAAATCTCATGAGCAATTATTCCGCTTTTTGAAACAGGCCAATTTGCCAAAATGTGGTGTGGTGCATGGTTTTTCTGGAAGTTATGATCAAGCAAAACGATTTGTGGATCTAGGCTATAAAATTGGCGTAGGCGGTACCATTACTTATGAACGTGCAAATAAAACGCGTCAAGCGATTGCGAAGTTGCCATTAGAGGCGTTGGTGTTAGAAACGGATACACCAGATATGCCAGTGTTTGGCTTTCAAGGGCAACCTAATCGACCAGAGCGGATTGTTCACACCTTTGAGGTGTTATGCCGTTTAAGAAGTGAAAATGCTGAAGTGATTAAAGAAACGTCTTGGCAGAATAGCTTAACCTTATTCGGTTAAACCTTAAAACGATAAATCACTTGATTGGCTGAACCGCGCCAAACTAAGCTTGGGTCAGCCTGTTCTTGTATAAATTTTCCATCAATGAGCACGTCAATATAAGGCAACATTTGACGTTGATAATCATCAAGTTCATCCAGTTTATAACCCGTCCATACCCAAATGTCCTTATCGGGACATTCTTTTTTTACACGCTGTACAAAAGGAAGTAAGGCTTCAACATTACGAGGATGCATCGGATCCCCACCAGAAAGGGTGAGCCCTTGACGTTTAATACGCGTATCTTTTAAATCATTGATGATCTGTTGTTCCATCGCTTCATCAAATAATACGCCATTATCAAAAGACCAACTCTTTTGGTTGTAGCAACCACGGCAACCATGCGTACAACCGCTAACGAAAAGGGTACAACGCGTGCCTTCGCCATTTACAACATCGGTAGGGTAGTATTGGAGATAGTTCATGGTTTTGCCTTAAAAGTGCGGTTGATTTTCTCGTCAAATTCACCGAATTGATAAATTAACCTTTGCAATACAGGGCCAATTCTTGCATAATAGCCCACCTAATCGCATTGCGATATCAATGGAAATCTTCTCGGTCTCTCGCA